>DATBIZ010000084.1:0-5804 GCA_036556645.1 Vicinamibacteria bacterium
GCCGGCCCTCGACCGTGAGGTTGATCGTGGCGCGCCACGGGGTCAGCGGGGCGACCGAGGCGGCGGCCGCCGCCGCGACGCCAGGGATCGCCCGCAGGCGCGGCGCGAGCCGGTCGTGGTACGCGGCGAGCGCCTCCCGCGTGCCGTAGCGGGCGCGCGGCAGCGACACGCGCAGGGTGAGGAGGCCCTCGGTCCGGTAGCCCGGGTCCACCGCCTGCAGGCGTTTCAGGCTCTTGAGCAGCAGGCCCGCCCCCGCGAGCAGCACCAGCGACACCGCCACCTGTCCGAGCACCAGCGCCCGGCGCAGCCGCGCGCGCGCCGGCCCGCCGGCCTCGCCCCGGCCGCCGCCCGCCAGGCCTCTCTGCGGGTCGCCGCGCGAGCCCTGCAGCGCCGGGGCCAGGCCGAAGACCAGGCCGGCGAGCACGCTCAGCCCGGCGGTGAACACGAGCGCGCCCGCGTCGAGGCGCACCGTGCGCGCCCGCGGCAGCTCCACCGGGCCAAAGGCCAGGAACGCTTGGATCGCCGCCAGCGCGACCACGAGCCCGAGCGCGCCGCCCGCCACCGAGAGCAGCAGGCTCTCCGTGAGGAGCTGCCGGACGAGGCGCCCGCGGCCGGCGCCGAGCGCGGCGCGGACCGCCATCTCGCGCCGCCGCGCCGCCGCGCGCGCGAGCAGCAGCGAGGCCAGGTTCGCGCAGGCCACGAGCAGCACCAGCGCCACCGCGCCCTGCGCCACGAGCAGCATCGGCCGCACGTTGCCCACCACGTCCTCGTGCAGGCTGGTCACGCCGACGCCCGTGCGCGCGGCGTTGGTCTCGGGGTGCTCGGCGGCCAGGCGGGCGGCGATCGCGGTCAGCTCGGCCTGCGCCTGCCCGGGCGTGACGCCGGGGCCCAGCCGCGCCACCGCGCGCAGGAACCCGGAGCGCCGGACCTCGCGGCGCGGGTCGCCTTCGAGCGCCAGCGGCACCACCAGCTCGGCCTCGCGGCCGGGCAGCGCGAACGCCGGCGGCAGCACGCCGATCACCGTGTACGCCTCGCCGCTCAGGTGCACGGGCGTGCCGAGCACGGCCGGGTCGGCGCCGAACCGCCGCTGCCACAGCCCGTGGGTCAGCACGACGACCTTCTCCCCGCCCGCGCGCTCCTCCTCGGGCAGCGGCCCGCGGCCCAGCGCCGGCGGCACGCCGAGCAGCCGCAGGAAGCCCGCCGTGCCCCACATGCCCTGCAGCCGCTCGGCGTCGCCGCGCCCGGTCAGGTTCGCGCCCCAGGCGCCGTAGCCGGCCATGCCCAGCAGGGTCCGGTTCTGCCGCTGCAGGTCGAGGAAGTCCGGCGCGGAGAACGGCTGCCGCACGCGGCCGGGCCCGCTCGAGGAGAGGGTGACCAGGCGCTCGGGCTCGGTGAACGGCAGCGGCCGCAGCAGCACCGCGCGCACGAGGCCGAACACCGAGGCGTTGGCGCCGATGCCCAGGGCGAGGGTCAGCACGGCCGCCAGCGCGAAGGCGGGCCGGTGCCGCCAGGAGCGGGCGGCGTGCACGAGGTCGCGGCGCAGTTCATCCATGCCCGCCAACCTACGCCCGGGGCAACCATGAGTCCAACGAATTGTCGCCATCGAAACCATGTAGTAGATTCATGGCCGCGTGAACCTCGAGGTCCGGCACCTGAAGCTCGTCACCGCGATCGCGGAGGAAGGCGGCGTCACCCGCGCCGCCTCCCGCCTGCACCTCACCCAGTCGGCTCTCAGCCACCAGCTCGCGGGCCTGGAGGGGCGCCTGGGCACGCGCCTGTTCCTGCGCCTGGGCCGCCGGATGGTGCTCACGCCGGCCGGCCAGGCGCTGGTGGCCGCGGCCGGGCCGCTGCTCGAGGATCTGGGCCGCGCCGAGGAAACAGTGGCGCGGATCGGCTCGGCGCGGGCGGGGGTGCTGCGCCTGGCCACCGAGTGCTACACGTGCTACCACTGGGTGCCGCCGCTGATGCGCGAGTTTGCGCGAAGGTGGCCGGCGGTCGAGCTGCGCATCGTGGCCGAGGCCACCCGCGCGCCGCTCGACGCGCTCGCCGCGGGGCGGCTGGACCTGGCGGTGGTGAGCAGCCCCGCGCGCGACCGCCGCTTCGCCACCACGCCGCTCTTCGCGGACGAGCTGGTGGCGGTGATGGCGCCCACGCACCCGCTCGCCGGCCGTTCCTGGCTGAGGCCGTCCGACTTCGCGGAGGAGAACCTGATCCTCTACACGTCGCCCGAGGAGAGCACGGCGTTCCAGAAGATGCTGGTGCCCGCGGGCGTGACGCCGCGGCAGGTGTCGGAGATCCAGCTCACGGAGGCGATCGTCGAGATGGTGAAGGCGGGGCTGGGCGTCAGCGTCCTGGCGCGGTGGTCGGTGGCGCCGCACCTCGCCGCGGGCACGCTCCGCGCCGCGCGCCTGGGCCGCCGTGGCCTGCGGCGGCGCTGGACCGCGGCCACGCTGCGCGCCGCCCCGCGCCCCGAGTGGCTCGACGCGTTCGTGTCCTTGCTCGCCCGCGCGGCGCAGCCCTCGGCCGACCGGGTGGCTCGGGCCGCCTCGTGAACCGGGTCGCACCGCTCCTCGGCACCCAGCTCGCGTCGCTGAGCCGGTTCGACCACCCCCCCGGCGAGGCGCATCGCGACCCCGAGGAGGAGCGCGCGGGCACGTTCAGCCTGAGCTTCGTGGAGGCCGGCACCTTCGAGCTGGCCATCGGCCGCCGACGGTACTCCCTGGCGCCGGGCGACGTGTTCGTCACCTGGCCGGGCCTCGCCTTCCGCTGCCGCCACGAGGCCGAGCTTCCCTCCGACGTGTGCCTGTCGGTGGACGTCTCCGAGGCGCTGGCGCGCGACGTGCTGGCCACGCTCGGGCGGGCGCCGGCGGCCTCCCCCGCGCTGCGCGCCACCAACCGCCTGGGCTACCTGCGCCTGCGGCTGCAGGACGCGCCGGCCGCCGGCGCGCTGGCCGCCGAGACCCTGGCCGCGGAGGCGCTCGCGGAGGTGCTGACGCCGCGGGCGCGGGAGGCGCGCCGCCTCTTCCGCCCCGGACAGCTCGCCTGGTACGCCGCGCGCGTCCGCGCCGCGCGCGAGAAGCTCGAGGCGGAGTCCGCGCAGCCCCACACGCTGCGCTCGCTGGCGGGTGACGCAGGGATGAGCCCGTTCCACTTCGCGCGCGTGTTCCGCGAGCTGAGCGGAACGCCGCCGCACGCCCACCTCCGCCGCGTGCGCCTGGCGCACGCCGCCCGCCTCCTGCGCGAGGGCGCCTCGGTCACCGATGCCTGCTTCGACAGCGGATTCTCGAACCTGAGCCATTTCAGCCGGTCGTTCCGGCGTGCCTACGGCCTGCCGCCGTCGCGCTACGCGCGCTAGCGACGCGCGTGCGGATCCGGCAGCCGAATCCCGATCCATCGGCGGCCGTCACGCGCGCGGCGCGCAATTCCGCAAGAAAGCGCAAGCCCGCGGCGTCCCTTCCCGGCCAAAATCCCGGCGTCAGGAGGTCCCATGCTCGACGCCGTCACCATGCTCAGCACGCTGCTGACCCTCGCCGCCGTCACCGAAGCGACCGCCCCGGGCCCCCTGCCAGGGGACCGGCGGCCGGCGGACCGGGACGCCATCCGGGCCCACATCGAGCAGATCTTCGCCGCCTACATGCGCCGCGACCGCGCCGCCGTGCGCGCCACGCACGCGCGCGAGTGGCGCGGGTTCATACGGCCCTCGCGCGGGATCGTCCGCGGGCTCGAGCAGTACATGCGCGAGGCGGAGCCGATCCTGGCCGGCCCGGGCCGCATGACCGCCTGGGAGATCACCGAGTTCGACGTGCTCTTCCACGGCGACGTGGCGCTCGTGCCCTACGTGGCGCGGATCGAGTGGGAGGAGGACGGGGTGCGGCATCCCGACGTCCTGCGCGTGCTCGACGTCTACGCGCGCGAGGACGGCCACTGGAACCAGGTCGGCTCGCAGGTGGCGACGCACCCCGACGCGCTGGCCGCCGCCGCGCAGCGGCCGCGGACGCTCTCCGCGTCCGAGCGGCAGGAGCTGCTGGCCGCCCGCGAGGGGGTGTGGCGCGCGTATTTCGCCGGGGACGTGGGGCGCCTGGAGGCGGTCCTGCCCGAGGAGGCGCTGGCCATCAACGCCGGGGAGCAGCCCTGGCCGGGACGGGACGCGGTGCTCGCCGCCGCGCGCGCGTTCGCGCGGGAGGGGAAGCTGCTGCGCCTGGAGTTCCCGCGGACGGAGATCCGGGCGTACGGCGACGTCGCCGTGCTCTTCACCACGTACGCGTACGAGGTCGAGACGGGCGGACAGCGGCAGACGCAGGCCGGCCGGGGCACCGAGGTGTTCGTGCGCCGGGACGGCCGCTGGGTCAATCCGGGCTGGCACCTCGACTCGGGGCAGTGACCGCGGAAGCGGGCAGGTCCACCACGAAGCAGCTGCCGCCGCCCTCGCGGCTCTCATGGCGCGTGTCGCCGCCGTGCCGCCGCGCGATCTGGCGCACGAGGGCCAGGCCCAGACCCGCACCTTCGTCCGCCGCCGCCCCCGGCGCGCGATAGAACGCGTCGAAGATCCGCTCGCGCTCCGCGGGCGCCACCCCGGGGCCGCGATCGCAGACGCGCAGATGCACGCGGCCGCCCTCGGGGGCGACCGACACCTCGACCGGCGTGCCGCCGCCGTGCCGGCGCCCGTTCTCGATCAGGTTGCGCACGAGCCGGCGCAGCAGCCGCGCGTCGCCGCGCACCGCCGCGGGCCGGCCGTCCACCGCGGCGCCGGCGCGTGCGGCCTCCTCCGCGGCCAGCCCCAGCAGGTCCACGTCCTCGCCCGGCTCGACCACCGGCGCGGACTGGAGGCGGCTGGCCAGGAGCAGCTCGCCGATCAGCGCGTCGAGCTCGGCGATGTCGGCCTCGAGCCGGGCGCGGCGCGCCGGGTCCGGCGCGTCCAGCTCGAGCGCCATGCGGATGCGGGTGAGCGGGGTGCGCAGCTCGTGGGACGCGCCGGCCAGCAGCGTGCGCTGGGCTCCCACCAGCGCCTCGATGCGCTCGGCGGCGCGGTTGAAGCTGCGGGCGAGGTCGGCCACCTCGTCCCGGCCCTCCACCGGCACCCGCGCGCGCAGGTCGCCCCCCGCGAGCCCTTCCACGCCCGCGCGCAGCCGCTCCAGCCGGCGCGTCAGCCTCCGCGCCACCGGGTACGCGCCGATCGCCACCGCCAGCGCGAGCAGCAGGAACACGAGCAGCAACCCCACGCCCCGGTAGCGTGCCGGGCCGTGCCGGTGCCGCGCCACCAGCCAGCGGCCGTCGGCCAGCCGCAGGGCGCGCATGGGGCCTCCGCGCCCGTGCAGCCAGGCGCTCTGCCGCCGTTCCCGGCCCGGGAACGGCAGCGCGGCGCCCGCCTGCGCGAGCGCCTCTCCCTCCGCGCTCCAGAGCGTCAGGTCCAGGTTCGCGGGCGCCGCCACCCGCCGCAGCAGCGTCCGCTGGGCCTCCGGCGAGAGCGGGGGCCCGAGCAGCTCCGCGGCCAGCGCGGCCGCGCTCTCGAGCGCCTGCTGCTCGCCGCTGGCCGAGGGCACCAGGTGCCAGGCGCCGATCATCAGCATGCCGAACAGGAGCAGGATGCCCACGAAGGCGACGTAGACCTGCAGGTAGAGGCGGCGCATCAGAGGTCCTCGTCCTGGCTGCGCGCGAACACGTAGCCGGCGCCGCGCACGGTCAGGATCCGCCGCGGGCGCCGCGGGTCGTCCTCCACCGCGGCACGGATGCGCGAGACGTGCACGTCGATGCTGCGGTCGAACGCCTCCAGGGGCTCCCCGCGCACGCGCTGCATCAGCGCCTCG
>DATBIZ010000085.1:0-8804 GCA_036556645.1 Vicinamibacteria bacterium
GGTGGCGTCGTCGTCGTCCGCAACCTGCCGTCCGGGCCCTTCCCCGGCGCCGCCGACGCGCCCCGGCGCGAGCACATCCAGGGCGAGTTCCTGCAGGAGCAGGGAGTCGAGCCGGGCGGAGTGGCCGCACCGGCGATGCGGAAGGAGACGCCGTTCGCGCCCCAGGCGCCGCCGATGGCGCCGGAGGCCAACGCGCCCGACGGCTTCCTGCCGTCCGCGCCGGGCAACTCCGTCGAGCAGTTCACGGCGCTCAGCAACACCGGCTGGATCCCGCCGGACACCATCCACGCGGTGGGCCCGAGCCACGTCGTGGAGGCGGTGAACTCGGGCTTCGCGATCTACACGAAGTTCGGCACGCAGGTGCAGGGCTACACCACGTTCGACAGCTTCCTGAACAAGCCGGCCGGCTGGAACGGCTTCATGTTCGACCCTCGCATCGTGTACGACGCCACGCACGCGAAGTTCGTGATGCTGGTGCTCGGCCGCGACGATACCGCGGTCCGTTCCTACTTCTGGCTGGCCGTCTCGCAGACGTCCGATCCCACCGCCGGCTGGTGGATCTGGCGGTTCGACGCGACCAACGGCACCGGCGGGTCCACCGCCTGGCTGGACTACGCGGGCGTGGCCGCGGACAGCTGGGGCGTCTACGTCACCGGGAACTACTTCTTCTTCAGCGGCGGCTTCCGCGGGTCGAACATCTGGAGCATCAACCCGGACATCTTCAACGGCGGCGCCACCAACGGCTGGCAGTTCGTGGACCTGCGCTGGCCGAGCAACGCCCAGGCCTTCGCCATCCAGCCCGCGCAGCCGCACAGCGTCAACGCGAACGCGACGACGTTCTTCGTGAACACGTTCAGCGGCTCGGGCAGCCAGGTGCTCCTGTGGAAGATGACGGGAGACCGCACCAACGCGCCCGGCCTGACCCGGGTGGCGATCAACACCGCGGGCTACGAAGCGCTCGGCATGCAGGTGGACCAGCCGGGCAGCGCCACCGACATCGACGCGGGGGACGCCCGGGTGATGAACGCGGTGTACTCCCAGAGCCACGTGTTCTACGTGTTGACCGACGACGTGAACAACGACGGCACCGACGGCGGCTGGCTCACGGTCAAGCTCAACGTGAACACCAACACCAACGCCTGGGAAGACCTGATCTGGACGAACAACTACTACTACTTCTACCCGGCCATCACCATCCTGGGCGGCAGCAGCGCGAGCGCGAACCTGGCCATCTTCGGGAGCTGGGCCAGCCCGGAGGCCGCCGGCAACCAGTTCGCCTCGGGCCTCTTCAAGATCTACGACAACCAGCCCGCGGCGAACACCGGCCCCTTCATCAGCCACACGGGCGGGCTCGCCGCCTACGTCGCCCTCGACAGCAGCGGCCGCAACCGGTGGGGCGACTACAGCGGTGCCGGCTACGACTGGCAGTGCGGCTACGCCTGGGGCTCGGTCGAGGCGGCCGACACCGGGAACGACTGGCGCACGGTCATCAACGCGGTGAACTTCGGAGCGGAAGCCATCTGCCCGCAGATCGAGGTGTCGGTGCCCAACGGCGGACAGGTCTGGAACGCGGGCACGAACCACCTGATCTCCTGGCAGCGGCGCGGGCTGACCGCCACCAACGACGTCTACATCTTCTTCGAGACCGGCACCTCCACCATCCAGATCGCCGGCCCGCTGGCCGCCTCCGCCGTGAGCTTCAACTGGCTCGTGAACGGGGTGCCGACCACGACCGGGCGGATCTTCGTGGGGAGCTGGAACGGGTCCGCCTACGAGGCCACCGACCGCAGCGACGCGAACTTCACCGTCACCGCGCCGAACCTGCGGGTCATCAACCCGTCCGTGAGCGCCAACCTGATGCTGCCGGGCGCGGCCTTCACCGCCAACGCCACCGCCAACAACAACGGCAACGGCAGCTCCAACGTGAGCACGACCCTGCGTTACTACCGGTCCACCGACTCGACCATCACCACCGCGGACACGCAGCTCGCCACCGACCCGATCGGCGCGCTGGGCGCCGGCAGCAGCTCCGCGCAGAACGCGGCGCTCACCGCGCCGGCCGCCGACGGGAACTACTGGATCGGCGCCTGCGTGGACGCGGTGGCCGGCGAGTCGAGCACCACGGACCAGTGCTCGGCCGGCGTGCAGATCACGGTCGCGCGGCCGGACCTGACCATCACGTCCATCGACGCGCCGCCGAGCGCCAACCCCGGGAGCAACATCGTGGTCGCCAACAGCGTGCGCAACCAGGGCACCATCGGCACCGGCGTCGGGTTCCGCGTCGGCATCTACTACTCCGCGGACGCGGCCTGCAACGCCGCCGACACGCTGATCGGCAGCCGCGTGGTCGGCGCCCTGGGTGCGGGCATCACCAGCTCCGCCAACTCCAACGTCACGATCCCGGCGGCGGCCGTGCCGGGGGCGCGGACGATCTGCGCGGTCGCGGATGACCTCGCGGCGGTGGCGGAGAACAACGAGGCCAACAACATCGGCACCGACAACATCACGATCGTGGCCCTCATCCCCACGGTCAACCTGAAGGTGAACGGGATCGACGCGGTGCTGCCGGCCGGCGTCGCGACGACCGGCCTCGTCAACCTGACGCTCGACATGACGCCGGGAGGCACGCCCCTCACCCATTACTGGGGCATCTTCGTGGGAGGCACCCTGGTCTGGGTGACGCCGTCCGGGACCTCCACCACCCCCGCGCCGATCGGCACGTTCACGCCGGTCGCCGCCACCAACGTGCCGTTGCTGAGCGTGCCGAACTGGCCCGCCGGCACGTCGCTGTTCCTCTGGCTCATGTACGACGGCGCGACGCTCGTCGGCCAGGACGTCATCCTGGTGAACGTCACACCTTAGGGGTTCCCCGGGAGGGCGCTCCGCGAGGGGCGCCCTCCCCGTTCGCTATCATTCGTCCATTCATTCAGGAGTGCGCCCGTGAAGAGCAAGGTTTCCCTGTCGATCGCGTTCCTGCTGGCCGCCCTCGGCTGCCGCGGCAGCGCGCCGGCGCCCGCGCCGGCGCCCACGGCGCCCGCCGAGCCCACGCCCGCGGCGACGCCGGCCCCCCCGGCCTTCCAGCCGCCCGCCGACGGGCGGCTCACGGCCGCGCAGGTCGAGATGTACATCGAGGTCCAGAAGAAGACGCGCGAGCTGGCCGATCCGACGCGCGCCGCGGCCGCTGCCGCCGCCGCCGCCACGCAGCCCGCGGAGATCGCCGCGCTGGCGATCGCCGACGTGCGGGCCGCCGAGCAGCTCGGCCACGACCCCGACGAGTACCGCTGGGTCAAGGAGAGGATCGCGGAGGCGCGGCCGGCCCGCTCCGCCGCACCCTCGCTGCCGCCGGAGGTCCTGAAGGCGGTGATGCGCGGCGCGCAGGCGGTGCGTGAGCAGGCGGCCGCCCCGTCCGCGCCGCCGCGGAGCGCGGTCGCCGCGAACCGCAAGCTGCTCCAGGGCTACCGCGCGGAGCTGGACCAGCTCGCGGGCGGCGCGCGCAGCGAGAAGCCGGCGAACAAGCCGAGCTGAACCGGCGGACGGCGACGGCACCGGCGCGCCAGCGGAGACGTCCGGGCGCGTTGTATCGTCAGGAATGCCCTTCGCGAAGCGGTCCAGGACGAAGACGACGGCCGGATCCATGGTGTCGGCGGTGGTGGCGGGTTCGGCGATGCTGGGCGCCAACACCGACGTGGACGACCCCTACCGCTGGCTCGAGGAGATCGACGGGAAGCGCGCGCTGGCCTGGGTGGCCGAGCAGAACGAGCGCACGCGCCGCGACCTGGCCTCGCAGCCGGGCTTCGAGCAGATGCGCGCGCACGCGCTCTCGGTGCTCGACTCGGGGTCGCGCATCCCTGACCTCACCTTCTCGGGGGCGTACCTGTACAACCTCTGGAAGGGCCCGGATCACCCCCGCGGGCTCTTCCGCCGCACCACGCTCGAGGAGCTGCGCAAGCCCTCGCCGCTTTGGACGACCGTGCTCGACGTCGACGAGCTGTCCCGGCGCGAGGGCAAGCCGTGGGTGTTCAAGTCGCTGACCTGCCTGCCCCCGGAGCGGCGCCGGTGCCTCCTGGCGCTCTCCGCGGGGGGCGGCGACGCGGTGGAGATCCGGGAGTTCGACGCGCAGGCGCTCCGCTTCGTCGAGGGCGGCTTCTTCCTGCCCTCGGCGAAGACGGCGGTGGACTGGATCGACGAGAACACGCTGTTCGTCGCCACCGACTTCGGCGCGGGCTCGCTCACCGAGTCCGGGTATGCGCGGATCGTCAAGGTCTGGCGCCGGGGCACCAACCTCGCGGCCGCGCGCGTGCTCTTCGAGGCGGACCGCTCGGCCGTGCGCGCCTACGGCCACCGCGTGCGCACCGAGACCGGCGATCTCGACCTCGTCGAGGAGAACGTGACGTTCTGGACCACGCGCCGGCACCTGGTCACGGGGCTGCCCGACGGCACCGTGCGCCGGCTCGAGATCCCCGAGACGGCGACCCTGGCCGGCGGGTTCCGCGGGCGGCTCGTCCTCGCGCTCCAGGCCGACTGGGCCGCCGGCGGCCGCAACTTCAAGGCCGGCTCGGTGGTGATCGTGGATCCCTCCGGCACCCCGGAGCTGATCGTGGAGCCGACCGCGTCGGAGGTGATCGAGACCCAGGACGTCGTCGTCACCGACCGCGCGATCCTCGTGCCGCTGCTGGAGGACGTGCGCGGCCGGCTCGACCGGTTCACGCCCGCGGCCGGCGGCGGCTGGGCCCGCGAGCGGATCCGCTTCCCGGACCAGGGCGCGCTCTCGGTGATGACCGCGCACGACGAGCGGGGCGATGCGCTCGTGACCTTCGAGACGTTCCTGACTCCGCCCACGCTCTACCACGTGCCGCCGCGGGCGGACACCCCGGCCGCGATCCTGTCGCAGGCCCCCACCTTCGACGGCTCGCGGTTCGAGGTGGAGCAGCAGTGGGCGACGTCGAAGGACGGCACGCGGGTCCCTTACTTCGTCGTGGGCCCGAAGGGCCTGAAGCGGGACGGGACGAGCCCGGTGCACGTCTTCTCGTACGGCGGGTTCCGCAGCACGCTCAAGCCGTCCTACTCGGGATCGTACGAGCCGCACTACGGCGCCTACGGGAAGCTGTGGCTGGAGCGCGGCGGCGTGTTCGTGCTCGCGAACGTCCGCGGGGGCGGCGAGTTCGGCCCGCGCTGGCACGCCTCGGTGCTGAAGGAGAACCGGCACAAGGTCTGGGAGGACTTCGAGGCCGTGGCCGAGGACCTGGTGCGCAGCGGCATCAGCGCGCCGCGGCGGATCGGCATCGAGGGCCGGAGCAACGGCGGCCTGCTCACCCTGGCGGCGATGAACCGGCGCCCGGAGCTCTACGGCGCGGTGATCGCGGGCGTACCGCTCTCCGACATGAGGCGGTACCACGAGATGCTGGCGGGGGCGAGCTGGATGGCGGAGTACGGCGATCCGCGGATCGCGCACGAGTGGGCCTTCATCCGCGAGTACTCGCCCTACCAGAACTTCCGGAAGGACGCGCCCTACCCGCCGGTGTTCGTGTTCGCCTCCACCCGGGACGACCGCGTGCACCCGGGCCATGCGCGCAAGACGGTGGCGCGGCTGCAGGAGCTGGGACACCGCGCCTGGTACTTCGAGAACGTCGAGGGCGGGCACGGCGGCTCGAGCACCAACGACCAGCTCGCGTACCGGATCGCGCTGAGCTACGCGCACCTCTGGCGCGCGCTCGGCGAGGGCGGCGGCGGCCCGCGCGGCGAGGCGGCCCCGCGCGCCTCCATCGACCCCAGCGGTCCCGGCTGGCGCGCGCTCGGGGAGGTGGACTTCGCCGACGTCAACGGCGACCCCGAGACCTGGACGGCCCGGGACGGTCTGCTCGTCACGACCGGCACGCCGATCGGCGTGCTGCGCACGCGCGACGAGTTCACGAACTTCGAGATGGTGCTCGAGTGGCGGCACCTGCGCCCGGGCGGGAACTCCGGCGTGTTCGTGTGGGTGCCCGAGGAGGCGCTGCGCGGGCTGAAGCCGGACGCGCTGCCGGAGCAAGGCATCGAGGTGCAGATGCTCGACCACGCCTTCCGCGAGCAGTACGAGAAGCGCTCGGGGAAGAAGGGCGACTGGTTCACCACCAACGGCGACATCTTCGCGGTGGGGAAGTCGAAGCTGCGGCCCTTCCCGCCCCTCTCGCCGGACGGCTCGCGCAGCTTCCCGCGCCAGGACCGGAGCCGCGGCGCCGGGGAATGGAACCACTACTACGTGCGCGCGATCAACGGCGAGGTGCGCCTGTGGGTCAACGGGGAAGAGGTGTCGGGCGGCTCCGGCGCGGAGCCGCGCACCGGCTACCTGTGCCTGGAGGCCGAGGGCTCGCCGGTGGAGTTCCGCAACCTGCGCATCCGCGAGCTGCCGTAGCCGCCGCCCGCCGGCGCCCGCCCGGGCGCTCGCTTAGCCGTGCGGCTAACCTTGACGACGCTTAGCGCTCCGGCTAACATTCCGCCCATGAGCAAGGCTGCCGCCGAGACCGCCATCTGCACCTACCAGGTGAAGCCGGGGAAGTCGAAGGAGTTCGAGGCCCTGCTCGCGCGCCACTGGCCGACGCTGCGGAAGCTGGAGCTGGTGACCGCGGAGCCGGCCCAGGTCTTCCGCGGGCTGCCGCCCGGGCCGGGCAAGGACCGCCACGCGGTGGGCCCGTCCACGTTCGTCGAGATCTTCACCTGGAAGGACCAGAAGGCGGTGGAAGCCGCCCACCACAGCCCCGAGCTGATGAAGATCTGGGAGCCCATGGGCCGGCTCTGCGAATCCATGGCGTTCCCGCACTTCGAGCGCCTCGCCCTGGGCCGTTGAGGCGCCCGGCGCGCGCGCCGGACGCGGCCTCCGCGCTCGCGGACGTGGAAGCGGTGTTCGCCGCGCTGGCGCACCGGTCACGGCGCCAGATCCTGCTCGTGCTGCGCTTCCGCGGGGGGGAGATGCTGGCCGGCGAGATCGCCGACCGGTTCGCCTGCGCCTGGCCCACGACCACCCGCCACCTGCGCGTGCTGGAAGAGGCCGGCCTCGTGCGGGTCGAGAAGCGCGGCCGCGCGCGCGTGTACCGCCTCGACGACCAGCGGCTGCGCGCGGTGACGGGCCGGTGGCTGCGCTGGTTCGCGCCCGCGGGTCCGGCCCGCGCCGGGCGGCGACGGCGCGCTGGCTAGGCCGATCGGGGCGCGCCGGCGCGGCCGCGGTGTGACGCCCCACACCGGCGCGATTTCAAGCTTGACACCGGCGCGGCCACATCCGATATTGGGGCGCACTTCATTCCAGTACGGACCTCTCGGAGCGGGCGCGCCGTTTTCGCTCCACCGGGCGTGGTGCGATCAGGCGGAAGGCCTGAAGGCGGCGCGCTGTCCCTGCGGCGTGCGTCTTCGTGGCGGACGAGTCGAACCAGGGGGGTGAAGATGGCCCGGTTGCGGATGTGCCTGCTCGGCGGCTTCGAGCCGCGGCTCGACGAAACGCCCGCCACGTGGCGCCTGCCGCGGAAGGTGTCGGGGCTGCTCGCGTACCTCGCCACGCGGCGCGGCCGGCCGAGCCCGCGCGCCGGCCTCGGCGCGATGCTGTGGGGCGGCAGCCGTCCGGAGGAGGCGCGCCACAGCGTCCGCCAGGCGCTGCTCTCCACGCGCCAGGCGCTGTCGGGGGCGGGCTGCGCGGACGCGCTGGTGGCCGAGGGTGACACGCTGGCGCTCGATCCCGCCTTCGTGGAGGTGGACGTGCTCGAGTTCGAGGACCGCCTCGACCAGGGCACCGTGGACGCGCTCGAGCACGCGGCCGCGCTCTATCGCGGCGAGTTCCTCGACGGCTTCCGCCTCGGCGAGCCGGCGTTCGACGAGTGGGCGGCGGGCGAGCGCGACCGGCTGCGCGACCGCGCGCGCCACGGGCTCGACGGGCTGCTCGTCCACCACGACGACGCCGGCGCGGTGGAGCCGGCGATCGAGACCGCGCTGCGCCTGCTCCGCGTGGACCGCACGCAGGAGAAGGTGCACCGCACGCTGATCAAGCTCTACGACCGCATCGGCCGGCGCGCGGACGCGATCCGCCAGTACCGCGCCTGCGTGGGGATGCTGCGTGGCGAGCTCGGGGTGGAGCCGGCGCCGGAGACGGTGCGGCTGTACCGCGAGATCCTGCGTCCGCACACCCTGCCGAGGGGCCCCGTTCCCGAGGCCTGATATCCTGCGCGCGTGCCCCGTCCGCGGCTCGCGCTGACGCTCGGCGACCCGGCCGGCATCGGCCCCGAGATCGCGTTGCGCGCGCTCGCCTCCAGGCAGCGGCCGGAGGCCGCGGTCGCCGTCTTCGGGCCGGTGGCGGCGCTGCACGAACGCGCGCGCCGGTTCGGCCTTCCATCCGTCGAGTCGCTCGACGCGCGGCTGGTGGACGTGCCCACGGCCGCGCCGGTTCCTCTCGGCCGGGTCAGCGCCGAGGGCGGGCGCGCGGCCGCGGAGGCCGTGCTCGCGGCGGTGCGCGGGGCGCGCGCCGGAGAGGTCGACGGCCTCGTCACCGCGCCGCTGAACAAGGAAGCGCTGGCCGCCGCGGGCTACCCGTGGCCGGGCCACACCGAGATGCTGGCCGAAGCGGCCGGCGTGTCCGACGTCGCCATGATGTTCGTGGGCGGCGACCTGCGCGTCGCGCTCCTCACCATCCACCGGTCGCTGCGCAGCGTGCCCGATGCGCTGAGCGTCGCCGAGACGTGCCGGGTGGTCCGGCTCGTCGCCCGCGAGCTGCCGCGGTTCGGCGCCTCGCGCGCCCGCGTCGCCCTGTGCGGCCTGAACCCGCACGCGGGAGAGGGCGGCCTCTT
>DATBIZ010000086.1:0-8233 GCA_036556645.1 Vicinamibacteria bacterium
CGCTTCGACTGGACCGACGGCGCGTGGAAGGGCGTGTCCGCGCGCGGGCAGGTGATCTACGAGATGCACGTCGGGACGCTCACGCCCGAGGGAACCTGGGAGGCGGCCGCGCGCGAGCTCGAGCCGCTCGCCGAGCTGGGCGTCACCGTGCTCGAGGTGATGCCGGTGGCGGACTTCCCCGGCCGCTTCGGCTGGGGCTACGACGGCGTGAACCTGTTCGCGCCGACGCGCCTGTACGGCACCCCGGACGACTTCCGCCGCTTCGTGGACCGCGCCCACGCGCGCGGGCTCGGCGTGATCCTCGACGTCGTCTACAACCACCTGGGCCCGGACGGCAACTGCCTGAAGCAGTACGCGGAGCACTACTTCACCGACCGCTACCAGACCGACTGGGGCGAGCCGATCAACTTCGACGGCGAGCAGAGCGGCCCGGTACGGGAGTACTTCGTGGGCAACGCCGGCTACTGGGTGGACGAGTACCACGTGGACGGCCTCCGGCTCGACGCCACGCAGAACATCTACGACGCCTCGCCGACGCACGTGATCGCCGAGATCGCGGTGCGCGTGCGGGAGGCGGCGCGGGGCCGCGGGACCTACCTGGTGGCGGAGAACGAGCCGCAGCACACGCGCCTGGTGCGCGCGCGCGAGGCCGGCGGCTACGGGCTCGACGCGCTGTGGAACGACGACCTGCACCACACCGCGCTGGTCGCGCTGACCGGCCGCGCCGAGGCCTACTACACCGACTACGGCGGCACGCCGCAGGAGCTGGTCTCCGCGACGAAACACGGCTACCTGTACCAGGGCCAGTGGTACGCCTGGCAGAAGCAGCGGCGCGGCACGCCGGCGCGCGACCTGCCTCCCTGGGCGTTCGTCAGCTTCCTCGAGAACCACGACCAGGTGGCCAACTCGGATCACGGCGCGCGGGTGCACCGGCGCACCAGCCCGGGGCGGTGGCGGGCGATGACCGCGTTCCTGCTGCTCGGACCGCCCACGCCGATGCTGTTCCAGGGGCAGGAGTTCGGCTCGAGCCGGCCCTTCCTCTACTTCGCCGATCACAAGCCCGAGCTGGCGCGCCGGGTGCGCGAGGGCCGGCTCGAGTTCCTGGCGCAGTTCCCGAGCATCGCCGAGGCCGCCGTGCGCGCGCGGGTGCCGCCGCCCGAGGCCATGGAGACGTTCATGGGCTGCAAGCTCGACCCGGCCGAGCGCGCGCGGCACGCCGGCGAGGTGGCGCTGCACCGCGACCTGCTGCGCCTGCGGCGCGAGGATCCGGTCTTCCGGGCGCAGGGGGAGGGCGGGTTCGACGGCGCCGTGCTCGCGCCGCACGCGTTCGCCCTGCGCTGGTTCGGAGGCGGGGACGGGGACCGCCTGCTGGTGGTGAACCTCGGCGCGGACCTGCACCTGGCCCGCGTGCCCGAGCCGCTGCTGGCGCCGCCCGACGGGCAGGCGTGGGCGACGGCGCTGACCAGCGAGGATCCTCGCTACGGAGGTCATGGAGCGATGCCGCTGCGTGAAGACGGCTGGCGCGTCACCGCCGAGTGCGCGTTCGTGCTGCGCTCGGAGCCGCGGCGGTGACGCCGCCGGTCCGGCGCATCGAGTGGCCCGGGGCGGGCCAGGCCGGCTGGGAGACCCTGCTCAGCCGGGAGTGGCTCGTGACCAACGGCCTCGGGGGCTATGCCTCCGGCACCGTGTGCGGCGTGCCCACGCGGCGCTTCCACGGGCTGCTGATCGCGGCGCTGCCCGCGCCGCAGGGCCGCACCATGATGCTGAACCACCTCTGGGAGGAGCTGCGGCTGCCCGACGGCACGGAGGTGAACCTCTCCGGCGAGGAGCGTGACCAGGCGGACCCACGCTTCCCGGCCGACGACTACCTGAGCGAGTTCCGGCTCGAGGCCGGGCTGCCGGTGTGGACCTATCGCGTCGGCGGCACGGTGCTGGAGAAGCGGCTGCTGCTGCCGCACCGGCAGAACACGGTGCACCTCGCCTACGCGCTGCGCGCGGGCGGCGGCCCCGTGCGGCTGCGGCTGCGGCCCGCGCTGCACTTCCGCCCGCACGAGGCGCCGCTCGGCGGCGGCGCCCGCCCGCCCTACACGTTGACCGTGACCGAGGAGCGCTACGAGTTCTCGTCGGACTCCGACCTGCCGCCGCTGCGGCTCCTGCCGCACGGGCCGCCGGCCAGCTTCACCTGGCACCCGCGCTCGATCCCCGAGGTGATCTACCGCATCGAGCACGACCGTGGCTACGACGCGCGCGCCGTGCTCTGGAGCCCCGGCTACTTCGAGTTCGAGCTGCACGGCGCCGAGCCCGCGACGCTGATCGCCTCCACCGAGCGCTGGGAGACCGTGCACGCGGTGCCGCCGCCGGAGCTGGTGGCGGCCGTGCACCAGCGGCAGCGCTACCTGCTCGAAGCGTGCCCCGCCGCCGCGCGCGACGAGGTGGCGGCGGAGCTGGCGGTGGCCGCGGACCAGTTCATCATCACGCCGCTGGGCCGCGTGGAGGAGGTCGCGCGCGCCCGCGCGGCCGGCGACGACCCCCGCAGCGTGATCGCCGGCTACCACTGGTTCACCGACTGGGGCCGCGACACGATGATCAGCCTCGAAGGGTTGACCCTGGTCACGGGCCGGCACGGGCAGGCGGGCTCGATCCTGCGCACGTTCGCGCGGCACGTCCGCGACGGGCTCATCCCGAACCTGTTCCCGGAAGGGGAGAGCGAGGGGCTCTACCACACCGCCGACGCGACCCTGTGGTTCTTCCACGCCCTGGACCGCTACGTGCGCTACACCGGCGACCGCAGCACGCTGCGGCAGCTCGTGCCGGTGCTGCGAGAGGTGGTCGAGCACCACCTGCGCGGCACGCGCTTCGGCATCGGCGTGGACCCGGCCGACGGCCTGCTCCGGCAGGGGGCCGAGGGATACCAGCTCACCTGGATGGACGCCAAGGTGGACGGCTGGGTGGTCACCCCCCGGCGCGGGAAGGCGGTCGAGATCAACGCGCTCTGGCACAACGCGCTGCGGCTGCTCGCGGGGTGGCTCGACGAAGAGGGGGCGCACGAGGAGGCGCGCCGGCTGGAGGAGCACGCCGAGCGCGCCCGCGCCGCCTTCAACCGGCGCTTCTGGTACGCGGAGGGCGGGTACCTCTACGACGTGGTGGACGGCGAAGGCGGCGACGACCCCGCCTGCCGTCCCAACCAGCTCTTCGCGATCTCGCTCGACCATCCCGTGCTGGACCAGGCGCGCTGGCAGCGCGTGCTGGACGTCGTGCGCGAGCGCCTGTTCACGCCGGTCGGGCTGCGCTCGCTGGCCCCGGGCCACCCGGACTACAAGTCGCGCTACTACGGCGACCTGCGCTCCCGCGACGCCGCCTACCACCAGGGCACCGCGTGGGGCTGGCTGGTCGGTCCGCTGGTGGACGCCTGGCTGCGCGTCCACCCGGACGACCGGCGCACGGCGCGGTCGTTCCTGGAGGGGTTCGTTCCGCACCTGGCCGAGGCGTGCATCGGCACGGTCAGCGAGATCTTCGACGCCGAAGAGCCCTACACCCCCCGGGGCTGCGTGGCCCAGGCCTGGAGCGTGGCCGAGGTCCTGCGCTGCTGGGTGCGGACCGCCCCCGGCGGGAGCGGGGCGCGCGCGGCCGAAAATATTGCAACCTTCGCCGGACGGGATGCGTCCCAGGGGGTGAGCTAGAAAGAGGAGGCCTGCGTGCACCACCGCCCTGCCGTCGCCGTCCTGGCCGTTCTCGCCCTGGCGCCGGCGGCGCCGGCGCACGCGGAGGCCCTCCGCGAGCTGCGCCTGCAGCTCAGCGGCGACCCCGGCCGCGCCTTCGCGGTGGAGAACCTCGCCGGCACCATGCGCGTGGTCGCGGCGGCCGGTGACGCGGTGGTGGCGATCGCGCGCGTCCACGCCGAGACCGACGAGCTGGCCTCGGCCATGCGCTTCGAGCAGGTGACCGGGGACAAGGGCATCCCGACGCTGCGCGTGCGCTACCCGGTGGACCGCCACCGCGCGTTCCGCTACGGCCACGGCCGCGACGCCACCGACGGGATCGGCTGGCTGGAGGCGCTGTTCGGCGCGTTCGGCGGCAGCTCGATCGACTACGACGGCACGCGCGTCACGGTGAGCCGCGGCCGCGGCGTGATGGTCTACGCCGACGTGGAGGTCCAGGTGCCGCGGCGCGTGCTCGAGGCCTCCTTCGTCAACCGGGTCGGCCCGGTCAGCGGCGAGGACGTGCGCGGGCGGCTGCGCTTCGACACCGGCAGCGGCTCCGTGAACGTGCGCCGGCTCGAGGGGCAGGTGGTGGCGGACACCGGGTCCGGGGACGTGCACGCGGACGAGATGAAGGGCTCGTTCACCTGCGACACCGGCAGCGGGAACTGCGAGATCACCGGGTTCTCCGGCGAGGACCTCGTCTGCGACACCGGCTCGGGCGACGTGCGTCTGGTGCGCGTCGACGCGCGGCGCGTGCGGCTCGACACCGGCTCCGGCAACGTGGACGTCCGCGAGGCGGAGGCCGAGGAGCTGGTGGCGGACACCGGGTCGGGCGACGTGGACGTGGACCTCGACGGGGCGCGGCTCGAGCGCGTGAAGGCCGACACCGGCAGCGGCGACGTGCGGCTCAAGCTCGGGGCCGCCGCGTCGTTCCACGTCCGCGCCAACACCGGCAGCGGCGACGTGGTCAGCCACTACAGCGACGCCGAAGCGATCCGCGACGGCCGCAAGGTCGTCGGCTACCGCCGCGGGGACGGCCGCATCCGCGTCCACGCCGACACCGGCAGCGGGGACGTGGTGCTGGCGCCGTAGCGCGGGCGGCCTCGCTTGGCCCGGTTGTGACGTCTCGCGGAAGCTGGCACCGCCACTCCCCGGAGACGACCGCCGCGGGCGCTCGATCCGCCTGCGCGTTCGGCGCGGCCCGCGTACGCTGGAACACGCCCCGCTGCATCCGCCCTCGATGTACCCGTTGACAATATAGCCACGGTGGATATAGTCGGCGCATGACCGACCGCGCCGAGATCGCCGCCCTGCTGCCGCTGCCCGCGGCCGCCTTCCACATCCTGCTCGCGCTGGCCGACGACGACCGGCACGGGTACGCGATCATGCAGGAGGTCGCACGCCGCAGCGGCGGCGACCTGCGCCTGGGGCCGGCCACCCTCTACCGCTCGATCCAGCGCATGCTGGAGCAGGGGCTCGTCGAGGAGGCGCGGCAGCGCCCGCCGGCGCCGCTCGACGACGAGCGCCGGCGCTACTACCGGATCACCCGCCTGGGCACCGAGGTGGCGCGGGCAGAGGCGGCGCGGCTGGCCGGCCTGGTCGCGCTCGCGCGGGCGGCGGGGCTGGTGCCCCGGAGGGCGTGATGCGCGCCTACGCCCTCCTCCTGCGCCTGTTCCCGACCTCTTTCCGGCGCGAGTACGGCGACGAGATGCTCGCCGTGTTCGCCCGACGGCGCCGCGAAGCGGAGGGCCCCTGGCCGGTGGCCGCGCTCTGGGCCGGCGCGGTCGCGGACGTCGCCGTCAACGCGGTCCGCGTGCACCTGGACATCCTGCGCCAGGACGTGCGCTACGCGGTGCGCTCGCTGCGCCGTTCGCCGGGGTTCGCGGCCACGGCCACGCTGGTGGCGGCGCTCGGCGTGGGCGCCACCACCGCCGCGTTCTCGATCGCCGATCACGTGCTGCTGCGGCCGCTGCCGTTCCCGGACGCGGACCGCGTGGTCCGGCTCTGGCAGGACCAGGCCTTCCGCGGCTACGCGTTCTTCGAGCTGTCGCCCGCCAACTACCGCGACTGGAAGCGCGCGAGCGCGTCGTTCGAGACGATGGGGGCCTTCCGCTTCCTCTCCGCGAACCTGGTGGGCGACGGCGAGCCCGAAAGGCTCGACGGGGCCTGCTTCACGGTGGAGGTGCTGCGGGTGCTGGGCGTGCAGCCGGCGATCGGCCGCGCGTTCCACGGCGAGGACGACCGCGAGGGCGCCCCCGGCACGCTGATCCTGTCCGACGGGCTCTGGCGCGCGCGCTTCGGGGGCGATCCCGGCGTCGTCGGCCGGACCGTCGTGCTCGACGACGAGCCACACGTGGTGATCGGCGTGATGCCGCCGGGGTTCCACTTCCCGAACCGGGACGCGGAGATCTGGACGGCGATGCGGTTCGCCGAGGGCGACTTCGAGGACCGCAACGACACCTACGTCCACGGCGTGGCCCGGCTGGGTGCGGGTGTGAGCCTCGATGAAGCGCACGCGGAGCTGGACGTGATCGCGGCCCGCCTCGCTCGCGAGCACCCCGAGCTGGCCGGCACGGGCGCAAACGTCGTGCGGCTCCGCGACCAGGTGCCCGAGCGCTCGCGCCTGCTGCTGGTGGCGCTGGTCGGAGCGGCGATGTGCGTGCTGCTGATCGCGTGCGCGAACCTGGCCGGGCTGCTGCTGGCGCGGGCCCTCGTCCGCCGCCACGAGCTGGCGGTGCGCACCGCCCTGGGCGCCGGGCGCGAACGGCTCGTCCGCCAGCTCTTCACCGAGAGCGTGCTGCTCTCGCTGGCCGGCGCCGTGGTCGGCCTCGCGCTCGCGGCGGCGGCCACTCCGCTGGCGGCCCAGCTCGTGCCCACCACGCTGCCGATCGCCGAGACGCCCGGCCCGGACTGGCGGCTGCTGGCGATCGCGCTGCTGCTGACCGTGGTCACCGCGATCGGGTTCGGCGTGCTGCCCGCGCTCCGGGCCTCGCGCGACGTGGACCCGCACGGCCTGCGCGAGGGCAGCCGTGGCGCGATGGGCGGACAGAGGGAGCGGCTGCGCGCGGCGCTGGTGGCCTGCGAGGTGGCCGTGTCGGTGGTGCTGCTCGTCAGCGCCGGGCTGCTCGTCCGTGCCCTCTGGCGCGTGCAGCAGGTGGATCCCGGCTTCCGGCCCGACGGCGTGTTGACCCTGCGCACCGTGCTGCCGCGCCCGCGCTACGAGAGCGTGGCGCTGCGCGAGCGGTTCTACCGGAGCGTTCTCGACGAGGCGCGGGCCCTGCCGGGGGTCACGGACGCGGCCTACGTCAGCTTCCTTCCCATGGTGATGCGGGGCGGGATCTGGTCGGTGACGCTCGACGGGCAGCCGGAGGACCCGGCGACCACCCGCATGGTGAGCCTGCGCTTCGTGACGCCCGGCTTCTTCGAGGCGCTCGGGATCCCGCTGGTGGCCGGGCGGGACGTCGGCGAGCGCGACCGGAGCGATTCGCCGTTCGTCGCGGTGGTCAGCGCGTCCTTCGTCCGCCAGTACTGGCCGGGGGTGAACCCATTGGGGCGCCGCCTCCGGGTCGCCTTCCAGGACCGTGAGGTGGTGGGCGTGGTCGGCGATGTCCGCGTCCGCGGGCTGGAGGGCGCGAGCGAGCCGCAGGTCTACCTGCCCTCGCCGCAGGTTCCGGACGGCGGGCTGATCAACTACGCGCCGAAGGACCTGGTCGTCCGGGCCTCGGCGGACGCGAGCGCGCTGCTGCCCGCCCTGCGCCGCATCGTCGCCCGCGCCGATCCGCAGCAGCCGATCTCCGATGTGCGCTGGCTCTCCGAGATCGTCTCCGCGGACACCGCCCCGCGCGCGGTGCAGGTGCGGGTGCTGGCCGGGTTCGCGGCGGTGGCGGTGCTGCTCGCCGGGGTGGGGATCCACGGCCTGCTCGCCTTCACGGTGTCGACCCGAGCGGGCGAGATCGGGGTGCGCCTGGCGCTGGGGGCGGGGAGACGCGACATCGTGCGGCTGGTCGTCCGCGAGGGAGTGGTGCTGGCCGGGATCGGGCTCGTGATCGGCGCGTCCGCCGCCTATGCGGCCGGGCGGGGGATGGAGGCGCTGCTCGCGGGCGTGCGGCCGCACGACGGGGTCACCTTCGCGGCGGCCGTGCTCGTCGCGGGGGGGATGACCCTCTTCGGGTGCCTGCGGCCGACGCTGAGGGCCGTGCGGGTGGATCCGCTTCGGGTCATGCGGGTGGAGTAGACGGCCAGGCCCGCCGGCTTGCGCCGGCGGGCCTGGGAACGGATCAGACGAGCAACGCGATGGTTGCTACGCGTTGCTCCGTCAGAAGAAGAACTTCACGACCAGCTCGACCTGCCGCTCGGTGCTCACCGTGCTGGTGATCAGGCCGAACGTGTTCGAGTCCGCGATGTTGCGCCCGGGCGGGCCGAAGCTCGGGGTGTTGGTCAGGTTGAAGGCCTCCGCGCGGAACTCGAGGTAGCGCGAGCCGCCCACGTCGAAGCGCTTCGAGAGCGCGGCGTCGATGTTGCGATAGCCCGGC
>DATBIZ010000087.1:0-3630 GCA_036556645.1 Vicinamibacteria bacterium
CGGACGGCCGTGGCGGCCGCCCCGGTGGTGGCCGCCCCGAACGGGTCGGCGCCCGCGACGCCCGCGACGCCTGCCCCGGCCACCGCGGACGACTTCCAGCCCGCGCTCCCCGCCCTCGACCTGGAGAAGAGCCAGTTCGGCCTGCTCGGACGATGGGGCAAGCGCGCCGCCGCGCTCGTGCTCCGCTACCACGCGTTCCACCAGCAGCGCGTCAACGAGATCCTGGCCCGGGCGATCGGTGACGCGGCGTCGCAAGTGAGCGCGCTTTCGTCCCGCATCGAGCACGGGCGCGCCGACGCCCGCGCCGGCGCCGACCGTGCCCTCTCCGCCGTCGGCGCGCTCGAAGCGCGGACGCGCGAGACGGCCGCCGCCGTGCATGCGACGCGAGCGTCGCTCGAGCAGCGCCTCTCGGAAGCCGACGCGCGCGTGGCGCGGCTCCTCACGGAGCACGAGCAGACCGCCGAGCGCGTGCGGGCGCTGGCCGAGGCGGCCGGGGCCTGGCGTCCCCGGGTCGAGCAGGAGCTGCGGCGCACCTTCGAGCACGCGCACGGCCTGGACCTCCGCCTCGACGCCGTCGGCGGGCGTCTCGACGCCGTCGGCGTTCGCTTCGAAGGCCTCGAGCGCGGCGTGGCCACGAACGCGGCGGCGCTGGGTGCCATGCAGGAGGCCGTGGCCGCGACGCAGCAGGCGGTGAGCGCCGCTCAAGAGGCCGCGGCGCGATCGTGGCGCGAGCACGACGCCGCGGCCGCGCGGACGCGCGAGCAGGCGGAGGCGGCCACCCGGGCCGCGTGCGCGCTGGAGACCCGGCTCGCCCAGGCGCTGCAGTCCACGGCGCTCCAGGGTGAAGAGCTGGACGCGCGGCTGCACGAGCTGCGGGGCGAAATCGAGACCCTCCGCGTGCAGGCCGCCGGCGACGGCCCGGGGCTGCGAGCGGCGCAGGCGCGGATCGAGGACCTGGCCGCGCGGGTCGCTCACGTCGGATACCGCTTCGCGGTGCGGCCCTACATGGGCGTGGACCCCTACGGCGCGACCGGCGACCTCGACCAGCCCATGGGCTACGGCGCCGGCACCGGCCGGGCGGCGTCCGCCGCCGCCCCGAGCTTCGAGGACGTGTTCCGCGGCCCCGAGTCGCTGATCGCGGAGCGCCAGCGCCAGTACCTGCCGCTGCTGGCCGGCGCCACCAAGGTCGTGGACCTCGGCTGCGGGCGCGGCGAGTTCCTGGGTCTCCTGGCCGAGGCCGGGATCCAGGCGGTGGGCGTGGAGCAGGACGCGGCGCTGGTCGAGCGCTGCCGCGCCCGGAAGCTGCAGGCGGTGCACGGCGACGCCTTCGCCTACCTGCGCACCGTCGGCGCGTCCACGCTCGACGCGGTGTTCTCCGCGCAGTTCATCGAGCACCTTCCGTCCGAGCAGCTCGCGGAGCTGCTCGCGCTGGCGCGGTCGCGCCTGCGCGAGGGCGGACTGTTCATCGCGGAGACGCCGAACCCGGAGAGCTTCGAGGCGCTGAAGACCTTCCACGTGGACCTCACGCACCAGCGCCCGATCTACCCGCAGGTGCTCCTCTACCTCTGCCAGCAGGAGGGATTCCGCTCCGCCCGCATCTTCTATCCGGTCGGCGGCGGCTTCACCCAGAAGAGCTACGAGACCTCGGGCGAATACGCGGTGGTCGCCACGCGCTGACCCCGCCGCGGCCGCGGCGGCTCAGAGCGCCGGCGCGCCCGGAGCGGCGGCGAGCGCGCGGCGGCGCGTCGCGGTCAGGTTGGCCAGGTTGACGATCGGATCGTCGAAGGCGCGGTCGCGGAGCGTGTCCAGGAGCTCGGGGTGCTCCGGGTGCTCGGGATCGAGCACGTTGAGGCGCTGGAACTCGCCCGGCGGATAGGTGCCGAAGTCGAACAGCTCGTGGAAGCGCACGCTGTCGCAGCCGAGCTGCTTCCCCAGCGCGATGAACTCCAGCATCTCGCGGTAGTTGTCGCGCTGCACCACGAAGTTGATGGCGAACTCGCCCACCGCGTCGGCCCGCCGCAGCTCGGCGATGAAGTCGAGGTTCCGCCGCACCACGTCCCAGCGGCCGCCGCGGCGCAGCTTCTCGAAGGTGGCGGGCCGGGCCGCGTCGAGGGAGACGTAGACGAGCTGGAAGCGCCCGTGCACGTTCGCGAGGTCCGCCCAGGCGCGCTCGTTGAACAGCGTGCCGTTGGTGAAGGCGGCGATGCGGACGTGCGGGTGCTTCTCGGGATCGATGCGCGCGATCACCTCGCGAAGGTGGCGGCTGGCCAGGAACTCGCCCCCCGCCACCTCCAGCGTCTCCACCTCCGCCAGCATCGGCTCGATCACGCGGTCGATCAGCGTGCGCAGCCGCTTCTGCTCCTCGACGCCGGCGTAGATCAGCACGTCGCGGCACGAGGGGCAGGAGATGTTGCAGGTGCGGTCCTGCAGCAGCGCGAGGTGCACGGGCCCGTAGGCCAGCTCGTAATCCTCGCTGGCCACCGCCTGCGCGTGGCGCGTGCGGGCGGCGTCCGCGAGCGGGGGCAGCTCGCCGGCCTGGATCGCCGGGCAGCAGTCCAGGCAGTGCCGGTACGACCCGTCCACGATCGAGGCCCGTACCTCCTGGGCGGCGGCCGAGTTCCAGATCTCGCGGAACGTCTGCCGGTAGGCGTTGCCCACCACGGTCGGCAGGTACGACGGGCAGCACAGGTAGACGTTGCCGTCCGCCTCGATCACGAACTTCTCGAAGGGGATGCTGCAGAAGCGGCCCTCGGTGTGCCGCCGGCGCTCGACGCCGTCGGCGCTGGGCACCTCGAGACGCAGGCCGGTCGCGATGTGCACGTCCGTGCCCAGGACCACGACCTCCACGCCGGCGTGGCTGCCGGGGCCCAGCCGCGACGCGAGGTCCACCACGAACCCGTGCGCGCCTCCGCCCTTGCCCGCCATCTGGAGGTCCTTGCGCCAGATCGCCGCCAGCACGCGGGCCAGGACCTCCGGTCCGCGCCGGACCTCCACCTCGACCGGCACGTCGGGGCGGCTCGGGTCCCACGCCCATCCGGCGATCGTCCCGCCGGCGGTCCGGTCCACGTTCCCTTCGGCCGCGGGGACGGGGGGCGCGAGCGGGGGCGGGCCGGCGTGCAGGGTCTTGTTCTCGCTCGACATTCGTGACCGGAGGACGAGGCAGAACGAGTGTACACCCCGCGGTCGGGGACGGGGACACGAGAAGACATGGCCTCCGTGCGCGCCGGGCGCGCGGTACACTCGTCAAGGAACGATACAAACGATGCGCGCAACCACCCTGATCCTCCTCGCCCTGCTCGCCGCGGCGTGCGTCGAAGAAGGCCCCGCCGATCCGACACCGCCCCCGCCGTTCGCGGGCGCCTACGTGCTCGTCGTCGAGGCCTCACCGGTCTGCCGCCTGCCGGCCGGGCGCTTCGAGTGGCGGGTCGAGGCCACCTCGACCGGCACGCCATCCACCAGCGGGGACGTGATGGCCACCCGCGTCACGCTGCCCGGCGGCGACAACAAGGTGGACCTGAGCCTCACCACCGGCATCCTGTCCACGATCGCCGGCCAGTTGACCGCACGCGAGGCGGAGTTCGGCGACGAGGCGCTCCGCCTGGTGTTCACCGGCGGCGTCCGCGGCACCGT
>DATBIZ010000088.1:0-4400 GCA_036556645.1 Vicinamibacteria bacterium
TCCTGGCCGAGGAGCCGCTCCGCCGGCTGATGGACATCAAGCTGTTCATCGACACGGACTCCGACGTGCGCATCCTGCGGCGGCTCCGGCGCGACCTGAAGGAGCGCGGCCGCAGCTTCGAGTCGGTGGAGCGCCAGTACCTGGGTTCGGTGCGGCCCATGCACCTCGAGTTCGTGGAGCCCTCGAAGCGCTACGCGGACCTGATCGTGCCGGAGGGCGCCGAGAACGAGGTCGCGCTGGAAGCGGTGGTCGCGCGCGTCCACGCCATGTTGGCCTAGCCGCAGGCGTCGCGCGAAGCGCGGCGGCGCGCGTCACGCGCTCATCACCCGTCCCCGGTCCAGGGTGATCACGCGCTTGCCCATGCGCTGGATCATCTCGCGGTCGTGGGTGGCCACCAGCACGGTGGTGCCCCGCGCGTTGACCTCCTGGAAGAGCGCCATGATCTCCTGCGCCATGTCCGGGTCGAGGTTCCCGGTCGGCTCGTCGGCCAGCAGCAGCATCGGCTCGTTGATCAGCGCGCGGGCGATGGCCACGCGCTGCTGCTCGCCGCCCGAGAGCTGCAGCGGGTAGGCGTGCATCTTGTGGTGGAGGCCCACCGCCTTCAGCGCGGCGAAGGCGCGGCGCTTCTGCTCGCGCGCGGGCACGGCCAGGATCCTCAGCACGAACGCGACGTTCTCGAGGATCGTCTTGCGCTTGAGGAGCTTGAAGTCCTGGAACACCACCCCGATCGCGCGGCGCAGCTCGGGGATCTGCCCGTCCGGGATCGCGGTGACGTTCCGCCCGCCGACCAGGATCTGGCCCTGCGAGGGCAGCTCCTCGCGGAAGACCAGCTTCAGGAACGTGGTCTTGCCCGCCCCGGACGGGCCGGTGAGGAAGCAGAACTCGCCCTTCTTGATGTGTACCGTGACGTCGTGCAGGGCGCTGCTCTCGCGGTCGTAGTGCTTGTACACATGGAAGGCCTGGATCACGCCGGCCGAATTATAGTGACGGCATCGGCATGAAGGCGATCGTCATCCACCGTCACGGCGGGCGGGAAGCGCTCGAGAGCGCGGAGCTCCCCGACCCGGTGGCGCGGCCGGGCCAGGCGGTCGTCCGCGTGCGGGCCTGCGCGCTGAACCACCTCGACGTGTGGACGCGCGAGGGGCTGCCCGGCCGCCCGGTCCCCTTCCCCCACGTGCTGGGCAGCGACATCGCGGGCGAGGTCCTCGCGCTGGGGGAGCCCGTCGAGGGCCTCGCGCCCGGCCGGCGCGTGATGCTCTCGCCCGGCCTCTCCTGCGGGCGGTGCCGGATGTGCCTGGCCGGCGAGGACAACGCCTGCCGCCAGTACCGCCTCTTCGGCGCGCAGGTGCACGGCGGCTACGCGGAGCAGGTGCTCTCGCCGGCCGTGAACCTGATCCCGATCCCCGACCACGTGAGCTTCGAGGACGCGGCCGCGTTCCCGCTGGTCTTCCTCACCGCGTGGCGGATGCTGGTCACGCGCGCGCGCGTGCGCCCGGGCGAGGACGTGCTGGTCTGGGCCGCGGGCAGCGGCGTCGGGATGGCCGCGGTCCAGGTCGCGAAGCGGTTCGGCGCGCGCGTGATCGCGACCGCCGGCACCGACCTCAAGCTCGAGCACGCCCGGCGGCTCGGCGCCGACGAGACGGTCAACCACCGCACCGCGGACGTCGCGGCCGAGGTCCGGCGCCTCACCGGCAAGAAGGGCGTCGAGGTCGTGTTCGAGCACGTCGGCGCGGCCACCTGGGAGCGGTCCATCCTCTCCCTCGCCCACGGCGGCCGGCTCGTCACCTGCGGCGCGACCACCGGGCCGGCCGGGGCCACCGACCTGCGCCACCTGTTCGCGAAGCAGCTCACGCTGATGGGCTCCTACATGGGCAGCAAGGCCGAGCTGCTGGACGCCGCGCCGCTGTTCTTCCGCGGCGAGCTGCGGCCGGCCGTGCACGCGGTGCTGCCGCTGGCCGAGGCCCGCCGCGCCCACGAGATGCTCGAGGCGTCGGAGCACTTCGGCAAGATCGTCCTGCGCGTGTGAGCGCCTTCCGGCCGCCGTGGTGGCTCGCCGGCGGCCACCGCCAGACGCTGCTCGGGTACTGGTCGCGCCGCCGGCTGCGCTGGACCGCGCCCGCGGAGGACCTGGTCGTGGAGGCGGCGGCCGGCGTGCGCCTGCTCGTGCGCGCGAGCTGGCACGCCAACGCGGCGCGCTCGCCCACCCTGCTGCTCGTCCATGGCCTCGGCGGCTGTGACACGTCCGGGTACGGCGTCGCCACCGGGGCGCTGGCCTGGGAGGCCGGCTGGAACGTGGCGCGGATGAACATGCGCGGCGCCGGCGACGGCGAGGCGCACTGCGCCCGGCTCTACAACGCCGGCCTCGACGGCGACCTCGTGGCCGTGCTCGAGGCGGTGGCCGCCCGCACGCCGCACGTGGCCCCGGTCGGCTTCTCGCTCGGCGGCAACCTGGTGCTGCTCGCGCTCGGCCGCTCGCGCGCGCTCGTGCCCGCGGGCGTGTTCGCGGCGGCGGCGGTGTCGCCCCCGCTGGACCTCGCCGCCTGCGCGGACGCGCTCGGCCGCCGCGCGAACCGGCTCTACGAGCGCCATTACGTGGCCGGCCTGCGCGAGGCCTACCGCCGGCGCCAGCGTCGGCTCCCCGGCGAATACGAGCCGGGGCGCGAGCGTGGGGCGCGCACGATCCGCGGCTTCGACCACGTGATCACCGCCCATTACGGCGGCTTTGCCGGCGTGGACGACTACTACGCGCGGTCGAGCGCCGGCCCCTGGCTGGCGCAGGTGGACCGCCCGGCGCTGATCCTGGCCGCGCAAGACGATCCGATGATCCCGGCCGCCGCGATCGCGCGCTGGCCGCTGCCGGCCTCCGGCCTCGTGCGGCGCGAGATCACCGCCACCGGCGGGCACGTCGGCTTCGTCGGCCGCACGCGCGCCGCCGGACGCTTCTGGGCCGCCGAGCGGGTGATGGCCTTCCTGTCGGAGGCCTGGGCGCGGCGCGCCGCCTCGCTTGACCGCACCGACCCCGCGGCGTAGCGTGCCTGGCCGGAACCACTCCTAGAAGAAGATGCGCGCGCTCGGCGTGGACGTGTCGGTCCGGCGGGGCCTGGATCTCGTGGTCCTCGACGAGTCGGCGGAGCCGGCGGCGATCCGCTCGGACGTGACGCCGCAGGCGCTGCCCGAGCTGGTGCGCGAGCTGCGCCCGGACGTGGTCGCCATCGACTCGCCTCCCGCGTGGGGCCGCGGGGGCGGGTCGCGCCGGGCGGAGCGCGAGCTGCGGCGGCTGGGCATCCAGTCCTACGGCACCCCCTCCGACGAGCGCGCGGGCGACAACGCGTTCTACGGCTGGATGAAGGTCGGCTTCCTCGCCTTCGGGGCGTGCGAGGCCGCGGGCTTCCCGCGCTATCGCCGCGGGGCCGCGCACGGCACCGCGATGGAGGTGTTCCCGCACGCGGCCGCGGTCGTGCTGGCGGGCTGCCTCCCTCCCGCCGCGGTGCCCAAGCACACCTGGCGCGCGTCGGTGCTGCGCTCGCGCGGCATCGAGGTCCGGGCCCTGCGGACGCACGACCTGATCGACGCGGCGCTGGCCGCGCTCACCGGGCTGTTCGCGCTGGCGGGCGAGTTCGTGGCCGCGGGCGATCCCGACGAGGGCGTGATCGTGCTGCCGGTGCGCGCGCTGCCGGCCGAGCCCTATCGCCGATGCGCGCAGCCGCCGGCGCCCGCGCCCCAGCTCAACCTGCCCGGGCTCACCCCCTGCGCCTGCGGCGACCCCGAGTGCCGCGCGATGACGAGCCGGGAGTTCGCGCCCGGCCACGACGCCAAGCGCAAGTCGCGGCTGTGGGACGAGGTGCGCCGCGGCGACCAGGCGCGCGAGGAGCTGCGCCGGCGGCGCTGGGAGCTGCCGCCGGAGCTGAAGTAAGCCCGGGCGCTCTAGCTCCTCAGCATCGGCTCCAGGTGCTTCCAGACCGTGTCGGCCATCCTCCGGTGGCCCTCGGCGGTCGGGTGGATACCGTCGGGCAGGTTCAGCCGCGGGACGCCGGCGACGCCCTCGAGCAGGAAGGGCACCAGCACCGCGCCGTGCTCCCGCGCCAGCTCGGGATAGATCGCGGCGAACGCGCCCGCGTACCGCGCGCCCAGGTTGGGCGGGGCGGCCATGCCGATCAGCATCAGCCGCGGCGGCGGCGACTGCTTCTTCGCGCGGTCGAAGATGGCCCGGATGTTCGCGCGGGCGTCCTGCGGGTCGATCCCGCGCAGCCCATCGTTCGCCCCGGTCTCGACCACCAGCACGGCCACCGGCTCCGCGAGCAGCCAGTCGATGCGCCGGCGCGCGCCGGCCGAGGTCTCGCCGCTGACGCCGGCGTTGACGACCCGGTAGCGCAGGCCGGCGGCGTCGAGCTTGTGCTGGA
>DATBIZ010000089.1:0-17378 GCA_036556645.1 Vicinamibacteria bacterium
CTGTCGCACACGCGCGTGCGCGGACGTTTCACGCTGCGGATGGCGATCGCGAACCTGCGGACCGAGGAGCGGCACGTCCGGCGGGCGTTCGAGCTGCTGCGGGAGCACGCGGCAAGGCTCGACCCCTAGTCGAGGCCGGCCGGTACCGAACCGGGACCCTCACGCGCCGGCGGCGGCGCGGCCCTGCCTCCGCATCGCCCACGCCAGCGCGGGCGGCGTGGCCAGCGTCGTGGCCACGACCCTGAAGACCGCCGCGGCGTAGGTTCCGGCGTCCACCACCGGCTGGCCCGCCAGCATCAACTGGGCGCCGATGCCGGCGAAGATCAGGCCCACCTCGCCGCGCGGCATCATGCCCAGACCCACCAGCAGCCCCGGCACGCCGCGCGGCACCACCAGCCCGCACACCAGCTTGCCGAGGATGGCGGCGCCGGTCAGGACCAGCGCGAAGCCGAGCACGTCCATCCGCGCGAACGACCGCACGTCCACCAGCATGCCCATGCGCACGAAGAACACGGGCACGAACAGGGCGATGAGCGGCTCCAGGGTCTCGTGGAGCGGCCGCTCGCCCCGCTTGACGTGCTCCTCGAAGTGGACGTCCTCCAGGACCAGCCCGGCCGCGAAGGCGCCCACGATCGGGGCCAGCCCGGCGAGCAGCGCGAGGTAGGAGAGAAGGAAGCAGAAGCTGAGCGAGACGACCTGGACCACGTTGCCGGCACGGAGGCGGTAGCCGCCGCGGAACAGGCGCGGCGACAGGAACCCGCCGATCGCCAGCGCGCCGGCCAGGAACGCGAGCGCCTTCAGGATGATGACCGCGACCTGCGCGAGGCCGAGCGTGGTGCCGGTGGCCGCGGCGCTGATGATGCCGGTGATCACCGCCAGCACCACCAGTCCCAGCACGTCGTCGATGACGGCGGCGCCGAGGATGATGCGGGCGGCCGGTGTCTTGAGCGCGCCCAGGTCGCCGAGCACCCGCGCGGTGATCCCGACGCTGGTGGCGGCCAGCATCGCGCCCAGGAACGCGTGCAGCATCCACGACTCCTGGGGGCGCATCAGCTCGCCCACGCCGAAGCCCAGCGCCATGGGCGTGACCACGCCCAGCACCGCCACCGTGAACGCGGGCAGGCCCACCGCCATCATGTCGCGCGGCGTGGACTCGAGCCCGACGTGGAAGAGGAGCAGGATCGCGCCCAGCTCGGCCAGGACCAGGAACGCCTCGCGCCCTCCCAGGCCGCTCAGGTCCGGGCCGCCCAGCAGCGCCAGGTTGCCGAGGACGACGCCCACCAGCAGCTCGCCGAGCACCGAAGGCTGCCCGAGCCATTCCGCCGCCGCTCCGGCCAGCTTGGCCCCCACCAGGATGAAGGCCAGGCCGAGCAGCACCTGCGGCACGGGCCCCTCGCCGTGCTCGGCGGCCGCGGCCAGCATCGTGAGCGGCGAGAGCGGCGGCATCACCGCGGCGCCCGTGACGCGCGGTTCTTGTCCACGATCGCGATCGCGATGATCGCGAACGCGAGGAAGCGGATCAGGTAGATGACGGCGCGGCCGGTGGCCTCGTCCTGCCACGGCACGTGGAACGTGCGGTTGACGGCCATGAGCCCGAACGCGAAGGCGAAGAGCAGGAACAGCCGGTCGCGGGTGTCGCGCCAGAAGCGCAGGAAGAACAGGCCGGCCACCGCGAAGGCCGAGGCCAGCGCGCCGGTCAGGAAGACGTCCATCACCGCGCCTCCCAGACGAGCCCGAACAGCAGCGCGAGCACGCCGCCGAGCGCGGCGGCCCGGCGCAGCACCACCAGGCTGATGTCCGGCACCACCCACACGTCCACCAGCAGCAGCAGGTTCTCGGCGAGCAGGCCGGCGAAGCAGACCGCGCTCCAGAGCAGGAGGCGGGCGCGGGTCCGCGACCACGCGCGCAGGAGCAACGCGGCGCAGAGCAGGCTGGTCACCGCGCACAGGATGTAGATCGCGTGCAGCACCTAGTCCTCCCGGATCTTGAAGGCGTCGGCGAACGTCCGCACCTGGTCGAGCGGGCGAGAATAGATCAGGTTGGTGACCGCGATGCGGCGCACCGCGTAGGTCTGGGCCAGCTCGCCCGCCGCGCGGTCGACGTCGTCGGCCTGCGGCCCGTAGCGGTACGCGTCGCCCGCGGCCTCCCGGGCCAGGAGGCCGGCGGCCGCCAGGCCGGCCAGGCGCCGCGCGGCCGAGGCCGGCGCGGTCCGGATCTCGCGGCTGACCTGCTCCGCCGTCCAGGGGCGGTCGCGGTGGGCGCGCAGGAGCAGCAGGATCTCGAGCTGCTCGATCGAGTCGATGTGGCGCAGGACGAACTCCTGGACGGCGCTGCTGATCTCGCTGGAGCCCACCAGCGGATAGATATCACCTCTCGGGCGAGGGACGGCGGCTTGCGTTGACTTTTGTTCGGGATCTCCTATCCTTGGCCCCCTCGCCGTCTTCAAGCGCTTTTTCCTGCTTGTGGAGGACTTCGTGACACAGAGCGCGCCTCGGTCGGGGACGCGGGCCACGGTGCCGCCGGGCAACCCCCTGTTCGCCACCAAGCCGCTCAGCCTGCTCCTCGAGGAGATGAGGGGCGAGAACCGCCTGCGCCGCATCCTCGGACCCATGCAGCTCACCGCGCTCGGGGTGGGAGCCGTGATCGGCACCGGGATCTTCGTGCTCACGGGAGTGGCCGCGCACGACAAGACGGGCCCCGCCCTGATGCTCTCCTTCGTGGCCGCGGGGCTGGCCTGCATCTTCGCCGCGCTGTGCTACGCCGAGTTCGCCTCCATGGCGCCGGTGGCGGGCTCCGCCTACACCTACGCGTACGCCACGCTGGGCGAGCTGTTCGCCTGGATCATCGGCTGGGACCTGATCCTCGAGTACGCGGTGGCCTCGATGACGGTGGCGCACGGCTGGTCGAAGAACTTCCAGGACATCCTGCTGGTGGCCGGCATATCGCTGCCCAAGGCCATATCGAACGCGCCCTTCGACTACGACCCCGCCCTGGGCCAGATCGTGGGCACGGGCAGCGTGCTGGACCTGCCCGCGATCGTGATCGCGGGCCTCGTCACCTGGGTGCTGGTGCTCGGCATCCGCGAGAGCGCCGGCTTCAACACCGTGATCGTGATCGTGAAGGTGGCGATCGTCCTCTTCGTGATCCTGGTCGGCGCGTTCTACATCAACCCGGCGAACTGGACGCCCTTCGCGCCCTACGGCTACGCGGGGCTGAGCTTCTTCGGGACGACGCTCTTCGGCCAGGCCGGGGCCGGCGGCGAGCCGCTCGGCATGCTGGCCGGCGCGGCGGTGATCTTCTTCGCGTACATCGGGTTCGACTCGGTGTCCACGCACGCGGAGGAGGCGAAGGACCCGCGGCGCGACGTGCCCGTCGGCATCATCGCCTCGCTGATCATCTGCACCGTGCTCTACATCGCGGTGGCGGCCGTGCTCACGGGGATGGTGCACCACAGCGAGATCAACATCGAGACGCCGGTGTCCGACGCGTTCCGCCGCGCCGGGCTGCCCTGGGCGCGCTTCCTGATCTCGGCGGGCGCGGTCGCCGGCATCACCTCGGTGCTGCTGGTGATGATGTTGAGCCAGCCGCGGGTCTGGCTGGCCATGGCGCGCGACGGGATGGTGCCGCCGAATTTCTTCGGCGCGGTCCACCCGCGCTACCGGACGCCGTACAAGGCGACCATCCTGACCGGCGTGCTGGTGGCCATCGGGGCCGCGTTCCTGCCCCTGCGCATCCTGGCCGACCTGACCAACATCGGGACCCTGTTCGCGTTCGTCGTGGTGTGCAGCGCGGTGCTGATCATGCGGCGGACGAATCCCGACGCGGACCGTCCGTTCCGCGCGCCGCTCGGCTCGTTCGTCCCCGTGGCCGGCATCGTGACCTGCCTGATCCTGATGCTCTCGCTTCCCGGCGAGAACTGGCTGCGGCTCGCCATCTGGCTGTTGCTGGGGCTGGTCATCTACTTCGCCTACAGCCGGCACCACTCCGTGCTCGCCCGGCTGCGCCGCGGGGAGCCGCCCATCACGCTGCCCGGCCCGCCGCCCGAGTCGTTCGGGCAGTAACCGGCCCGCCGCGCGCTAATCTGGTCGGGCGGCCCGCGCCGCTCCGGGAGACCACGGTTTGACCGAGCTGATCCAGGACTTCTTCCGCACCGTCTACAACGTGCCCGAGCTGATCCGCTGGGGCGGCCTCATCGGCCTGATCGTCATCGTCTTCGCGGAGACCGGCCTGATGGTCGGCTTCTTCCTGCCCGGCGACTCCCTGCTGGTGACGGCGGGCCTGTTCGCGGCGCGCGGCGACCTGGACATCGTGACGCTGAACCTCGCCCTGATCGCCGCCGCCGTCGCCGGCGACGCCACCGGCTACTGGATCGGCAAGCGCACCGGCCAGGCGCTCTACAACCGGCCGAACTCGTTCTTCTTCCGCCGCGAGCATCTGCTCAAGACGCACGAGTTCTACGAGAAGCACGGCGGAAAGACCATCGTGATCGCGCGCTTCATGCCGATCCTGCGCACGTTCGCGCCGGTGGTGGCGGGCGCGGCGCAGATGACCTACCGCAAGTTCGCCGTCTACAACGTGCTGGGGGGGATCGGCTGGGTCGCCAGCATGACCCTGACCGGCTACTTCCTCGGCCAGGCGGTGCCGAACATCGAGGCGCACATCCACATCGTGGTGGCGGTCGTGATCTTCCTGTCCCTGCTGCCCGCACTCATCGCCTACCTCCGCGAGAGGGCGAAGGCGCGCGCGGCCGCGCGGGCGACCGCCGGATGAGCGCGCCATCCACGGGCGAGACCCTGGCCGCGGCGGGGCGCGCGCCCGTACCCTGGTGGAACGTTCCGCGGCGGCTCTACGACTGGGTCCTCCACTTCGCCCACTCGCCGCACAGCGAGCGCGCGCTGTTCGGGCTGTCGTTCGCCGAGTCCAGCTTCTTCCCGATCCCGCCGGACGTGCTGCTGATGCCGCTGGTGCTCGGCCGCCCGTCGCGCTGGCTGCGCCTGGCGACGATCTGCACGGTGGCGTCCGTGCTCGGGGGGATCGCCGGCTTCGCGATCGGCTACGGCCTCTGGCACGAGATCGGCGAGTTCGTGTTCAACCTGCACCTGCCGAGCCTCACCCGCGAGAACTTCGACAAGGTGGCCGGCTACTACGAGCACTACAACTTCTGGATCGTGTTCACGGCCGGCCTCACCCCGATCCCGTACAAGGTGATCACCATCAGCGCCGGCATCTTCGCCCTGTCGGACCAGGTGACGAGCAAGCCGGGCTTCTTCGCCATGTTCGTGCTCGCGTCGGCGCTCGGCCGCGCCAGCCGGTTCTACGCGGTCTCCTGGCTGTGCCAGCGCTTCGGTCCCGGCGTGATGCCGTTCATCGACAAGCACTTCAACTGGCTGAGCCTGCTCTTCGTGGTGCTGCTGATCGGCGGGTTCGCCGCGCTCAAGCTGTTCTGACCGCGCCCGCGCGGGGCCGGTCCTGCCGCAGCGGATATCCCTCCGCCCGCGCGACGTAGGTCGCGGCGGTCAGGTCGCCCACCACGTTCAGGGTGGTGCGGCACATGTCCAGGATGCGGTCCACGCCGAGGATCACCGCGATCAGCGCCGGGTTCACGCCCACCGTGGCCAGCACGAGGATGATGAAGGGGATCGAGCCCGAGGGGACGCCCGCGGTCCCGATGCCGCCCAGGATGGCCAGGTAGACGACCATGAGCTGCTGGCCCAACGTCAGGTCCACGCCGGCGAGCTGGGCCAGGAAGAGCACGGTCACCCCCTCGTAGAGCGCGGTGCCGTTCTGGTTGGCGGTGGCGCCGACCGTCAGCACGAAGCTGTTGATCTGGCGCGGGACGCCCAGGTTCTCCTCGGACACGCGCAGCGCGGTGGGCAGCGTGGCGTTCGACGACGAGGTCGAGAACGCGGTCAGCATCACGGTCTTGACCCGCCGGAAGAACTCGACCGGGGAGATGCGGGAGAGCAGGCGCACCGAGAGCGAGTACACCCCGAACATCTGCAGCGCCAGGCCGAGCAGCACGGTCAGCACGAACCACGAGAGCGCCGCCAGCAGGTCGAGGCCGAAGCGGGCCACGTTCGTGAAGAGCAGGCAGGCGACCGCGAAGGGCGCCACCTGCATCACCATGTCCACGATCTTCGCGCTGATCGCGTAGACGCCTTCGAGCACGCGCACGACCGGCGCCCCCACCTCGGCCGGGATCAGGGTCAGGGCCACCCCCACCACCAGCGCGAACAGCATCAACTGCAGCATCTGCGGCGTCTCGGCGGCGGAGACCGCGTAGAGGGGGTTCGCGGGCACGACCGTTTCCACGACCTGCATCAGCGGCGACTTCGGCGGCGCGGCGCGCTCGGTCTGGGCCGCCTGGACGCGGCGCTGGGCGTCCGTGCCGTACCGCGCGGCGAGCTGGCTGGCCGTGGCCGGGCTCACGCGCTCGCCGGGGCGGATCGTGTTCGCCAGGGTCAGCCCGATCACGACCGAGACCGCCGAGATCACGAAGCAGTAGGCGAACGAGCGGGCGCCCACCCGGCCCAGGCGCCGGACGTCGCCGATCCCGGCCACGCCGACCACCAGCGAGGAGGCGATCAGCGGGATCACGATCATCAGCAGCGCCCGGAGGAACAGCGCGCCGATCGGCTCGGTCACGTGAAAGACCACCCAGGCCACGGCCGGGTGCTGGCCGCCCCAGACCGCGTTGACGAGGAGGCCCACCAGGACGCCGGCGGCCAGGCCGACGAGGATCCGGGTGTGGAGCGGCCACCCGCGGGGGCGGTCGGGGGTCTGGTCCTTCAGGTCCGTCGTCAGCTCGCGCTCGAACGCGTCTTGATCTACCAGATGTGGCGCGCTCCACTCCGCGCCCTGCTTCGTTGATCGCGCGACGGCGGATGAACCGGCGCCGCCGCGCAAGGTGACGCTCCGCTCCGCGCGCCAGACTCTCGGTGAGCGCCCGGGTCCAAGGCCCCGGAGTGTAGTATGGAAAGCAGTTACGGCCGACCACGTTTGATTTCACGTGGCGCCCCCGATAGATTGGGCGGCCCCGTAACGACGGACGGTTTCGTAGCCGCCGTCACCTTTCTACCCGAAGGAGACGTTCCCAGGACGTGGTCGAGCTATCGAGCTATTCGTGGGTGCTGGGCCTTGCCGGCCTGGGCGCGGCGTTCTCCATGTACCGCTCCGTCCGGGCGCAGCCCTCCGGCAACGCGGTGATGACGGCGCTGGCCGACCAGATCCACGCCGGCGCGATGGCCTTCCTGCGGGCGGAATACGCGGTGCTGCTCCCGTTCGTGGGCCTGGCGGCGGTCCTGCTCGGCCTGGCCACCGGCTGGCGCACCGCGCTGGCCTTCGTGCTCGGCGCCGCCTGCTCGACCGCCGCCGGCCTGTTCGGCATGGAGGCCGCCACCCGGGCCAACGTACGCACGAGCGAGGCGGCCCGCACGGGCGGCCAGGGGCCGGCCCTGCGCATCGCCTTCACCGGCGGCTCGGTGATGGGGCTCTCGGTGGCCGCCCTGGGCCTGCTCGGCCTCGGCGTGGTGATGCTGGTCTTCGGCCGCGCCCTGGCCGGGGAAGGCTCGTTCAAGGTCTTCTCCGAGATCGTGTCCGGCTTCTCCGTGGGGGCCAGCTCGATCGCGCTGTTCGCGCGGGTCGGCGGCGGCATCTACACCAAGGCGGCGGACGTCGGCGCCGACCTGGTCGGCAAGGTGGAGGCGGGCATCCCCGAGGACGACGCGCGCAACCCGGCCACCATCGCCGACAACGTCGGCGACAACGTGGGGGACGTGGCGGGCATGGGCGCCGACATCTTCGAGTCCTACGTGGGCGCGGTGGTGGCCACGCTGGCCATCGCGGCCGCCGACCCGTCCTTCCGCGGGTTCCGGGCGGAGGCCATGGCGCTCCCGGTGCTGTACGTGATGGTCGGGCTGGTGGCGTCGGTGGTCGGGATCGCGTCGCTCCGGATCTTCGAGAAGGGCGCCATCGACACCGCGCTGCGCAACACGACGTTCGTGGCCGCCGCGCTGTTCTTCGCCGGCGCCTGGTGGGTGACGCGGCAGGTGGACGTCTTCGCCGCGGACGCGCGGTACCGGCAGATGGGTCCCTTCTACGCGGTGGTGGTGGGGTCGATCACCGGCATCCTGGTCGGCGTCGTCACCGAGTACTACACGGGGGGCAAGCCGGTGCGGAAGATCGCGCTGGCCTCGGAGACGGGCGCCGCCACCAACCTCATCATGGGCCTGGCGATCGGGATGCAGTCGGTGGCGCTGCCGATGGCGCTGCTGAGCTTCGGCATCCTCGCCGCCTACATCGTGGCCGGCCTCTACGGCATCGGCATCGCCGCGGTCGGCATGCTGGCCACCGTGGGCGTGACCATGACCGTGGACGCCTACGGCCCCATCGCCGACAACGCGGGCGGCATCAGCCAGATGAGCCACCTCGGCCCCGAGGTCCGCCAGATCACCGACGGGCTCGACGCGGTGGGGAACACGACCGCGGCCATCGGCAAGGGCTTCGCGATCGGTTCCGCCGCGCTGACCGCGCTCGCGCTCTTCAGCGCCTACGCGGCGGCGGTGGGCCTCACCGCCATCGACGTGGCGCGCCCGCGCGTGCTGGTGGGCCTGTTCTTGGGCGGGTTGCTGCCCTTCCTGATCTCGTCGATGACGCTCACCGCGGTGGGCAAGGCCGCGGAGCGCATGGTGGACGAGGTGCGGCGGCAGTTCCGCGAGATCGCCGGCCTGATGGAAGGCCTCGCACCGCCCGACAGCGCGCGGTGCGTGGCCATCTCCACCCGCGGCGCGCTGCGCGAGATGATCGTGCCCGGGGTCACGGCCATGGCCGCCCCCGTGCTGGTGGGGACCTGGAGCGTGGAGGCCCTGGGCGGGCTGCTGGTGGGCGCCACCCTGACCGGCGTGCTGCTGGCCTTGTTCATGGCCAACGCCGGCGGCGCCTGGGACAACGCGAAGAAGTTCATCGAGGGGGGGGCGCACGGTGGAAAAGGCGGCGAGGCGCACCGCTCCGCCGTGGTGGGCGATACGGTCGGCGATCCGTTCAAGGACACGGCCGGGCCGTCGCTGAACATCCTGATCAAGCTGATGAGCGTGGTGTCGCTGGTGCTGGCGCCGTGGTTCGTGGCGCTGCACCGCTGACCGCGCGGCGTGGAGATCGTCCCAGACATGCAGAGAGAGGCTTCATGAGGAACGTCACGTCCCCGCGCCGCGCGGCGGCGGTCCTGCTGGCCGCCGCGGCGTGCGCGCTGCTGCTCGCGCCGGCGGCGCTGGCCGCTCCCGTCGGCCAGGCGCACACGCCGGGCGGCGAGGTGAACATCCAGCTCCCCAGCCTGGAGCAGGGCGAGTTCTTCGGGCGGAACGGGCGCGAGTTCCTGCTGGTCGGCCTGGCCCTCACCACGCTGGGCCTGTTCTTCGGCCTCTGGTCCTACCTGGGCGTGGGCCGGCTCCCCGTGCACCGGTCCATGGCCGAGATCTCCGAGCTGATCTACGAGACCTGCAAGGCGTACCTGATCCAGCAGGGGAAGTTCCTGCTGCTGCTGGAGCTGTTCATCGGCGCGATCATCGTCGCCTACTTCGCGCTGATCGGCTTCCCCGCCTCGCGCATCGCGATCGTGCTGCTCTTCAGCCTGATCGGCATGGCCGGCAGCTACGGCGTGGCCTGGTACGGCATCCGCATCAACACCCTGGCCAACTCGCGCACCGCCTTCGCGAGCCTCGCGGGCAAGGCCTACCCGGTCTACGCCATCCCGCTCCGCGCCGGGATGAGCGTGGGCATGATGCTGATCTCGGTCGAGCTGGTGTTCATGCTCGGGATCCTGCTCTTCATCCCGGGCGAATACGCGGGCGCCTGCTTCCTGGGGTTCGCGATCGGCGAGTCGCTGGGCGCGTCGGTGCTGCGCATCGCCGGCGGCATCTTCACCAAGATCGCGGACATCGGCTCGGACCTGATGAAGATCGTCTTCAAGATCAAGGAGGACGACGCGCGCAACCCGGGCGTGATCGCGGACTGCACCGGCGACAACGCGGGGGACTCGGTGGGCCCCACCGCCGACGGGTTCGAGACCTACGGCGTGACCGGGGTGGCGCTGATCTCCTTCATCATGCTCGCGGTGGGCGACCCCCTGGTGCAGGTGCAGCTCCTGGTCTGGATCTTCGCCATGCGCGTGATGATGGTGATCGCCTCGGGGGTGGCCTACCTGGGCAACGAGGCGGTCACCCGCGCGCGCTACCACGACGCCGCCACCATGCACTTCGAGGCGCCGCTGACCCAGCTCGTCTGGGTCACCTCCATCCTGTCCGTCGCGCTCACCTACGCGCTCTCGAAGGCGATGATCCCTGCCCTGGGCGGCGACCCGAGCCTCTGGTGGAAGCTCTCCACCGTGATCACCTGCGGCACGCTGGCCGGCGCGATCATCCCGGAGCTGGTGAAGGTCTTCACCTCGACCACGTCCGCGCACGTGCGCGAGGTGGTGAGCGCCTCGCGCGAGGGCGGCCCGTCGCTGAACATCCTGTCGGGCCTGGTGTCGGGCAACTTCAGCGGCTACTGGCTGGGCCTGGCCATCATGGGCCTGATGGCGGCGGCGTACCTCGTCTCCCTGCAGGGGCTCGGCTCGATCATGCAGGCGCCGGCCGTCTTCGCCTTCGGCCTGGTGGCCTTCGGCTTCCTGGGCATGGGCCCGGTCACGATCGCGGTGGACTCCTACGGCCCGGTCACCGACAACGCGCAGTCGGTGTACGAGCTCTCGACCATCGAGACCCTGCCCGGCGGGGCGGCGGACGTGGAGAAGACCTTCGGCTTCCGCCCGGACTTCGAGCACGCCAAGCAGCTCCTCGAGGAGAACGACGGCGCCGGCAACACCTTCAAGGCCACCGCCAAGCCGGTCTTGATCGGCACCGCGGTCACCGGCGCCACCACCATGACCTTCTCCATCATCGTCGCCCTGACCCAGGGGCTCACCACCAACCTGGAGTACCTGTCCATCCTCCACCCGCCGTTCCTGCTCGGCCTGGTCACCGGCGGCGCGATCATCTACTGGTTCACCGGCGCCTCCACCCAGGCGGTCTCGACCGGCGCCTACCGCGCGGTCGAGTTCATCAAGGCCAACATCAAGCTGGAGGGCACGACGCGCGCCTCGGTGGCGGACAGCCGCAAGGTGGTCGAGATCTGCACGATCTACGCCCAGAAGGGCATGCTCAACATCTTCCTGGGCGTGTTCTTCTCGACGCTGGCCTTCGCCTTCGTGGAGCCGTACTTCTTCATCGGCTACCTGATCTCCATCGCCCTCTTCGGGCTCTACCAGGCCATCTTCATGGCCAATGCCGGCGGGGCCTGGGACAACGCGAAGAAGATCGTGGAGACCGAGCTGAAGATGAAGGGAACGGACCTGCACGCCGCCTCGGTGGTCGGCGACACCGTCGGCGACCCGTTCAAGGACACCTCGTCGGTGGCCATGAACCCGGTGATCAAGTTCACGACGCTGTTCGGGCTGCTCGCGGTGGAGCTGGGCCTCTACCTCGCCGCGTCGCGCGGCCCCACGCTCAGCCGCGGGCTGGCGCTGGCGTTCTTCGCGGTGGGAGTGCTGTTCGTCTGGCGGTCGTTCTACCGGATGAGGATCGAGACGGCGCCGACCGTGTGACCGACCCGCGTGGCGGCCGCGGCCCCTGCCGGCTAGGCGCCGGCGGCCGGCCCGGCCAGCTCCGGATAGCGCCGCTCCGCCCGGCGCTCGAAGGCGCCCTCGGAGCGCTTGACGTCGCTGATGTCGAGCATCAGCCCCCGCAGCCGGACCGGCACGCCCTTGGGGCCCTTCACGACCTTGACCACGTCGTAGATCCAGCGCACCTCGCCGTCGGCCCGGCGGCCGCGGTACTCGAACTGGTGGTCGCGGCACTGCGCGGTGGCCAGCGCGCAGTACGCGATCGCCTCGCGCCGGTCCTCCCCGTGCAGGATCGCGTCGGCCCAGAACCCGGTCTTCGTCCAGTCCGCGGCGGGATGCCCGAAGACGCGCTCGGCGGCCGGGCTCACGTAGGTGAACTCGAAGGTGGCGGGGTCGCCCTCCCAGACCACGACGTCGCGGCCGGGCAGGAGGTCCGCCGCGCGGGCGGAGACCACCTCGATCGGGTCGGTGTCGTCGCCGAAGGCGCGCGCGAACGCGCCCTCGAGATCCGGGAAGAGAGGGGCGGCGCTGTTCGCTGGCATGTCTCCAGTGTAGCGGTTCGCCCGCGCGCCGGGAGCACGCCGCGCGCGCGGCCCACGCGCGCCGCGGGGCGTGTCACCATGCCCCCATGACGCCTGCGCGTCGGCGCGGAGGGCGGCGATGAGGACGCGCGTCCTCCACGTGTGGGAGATCCTCGCCTCCAGCTACTGGTTCGTGCCCAGCCTGATGATGGTCGCCGGCGCGGGCCTCGCCCTCGCGATGGTCGCGCTGGACCAGCGCCTGCTCGCCGCCGGCTCGCGCCCGGGGTGGGTGAGCGCGGTGGAGCCGGACGGAGCGCGGCAGCTCCTGGCCACGCTGGCCGGCTCCGTGATCACGGTGGCCGGGGTCGGATTCTCGATCACGATGGTGACGCTGACGCAGGCCTCGACGCAGTTCGGGCCCCGCCTGCTCCGCAACTTCATGCGCGACACCGGCAACCAGGTGGTGCTCGGCACCTGGGTGGCGACCTTCATCTACGCGATCCTGGTGCTGCGCACCGTGCGCGCGGGCGAGGAGCGGGCCTTCGTGCCTCACGCGTCCGTTTCCGCGGCGGTCGTGCTCGCCGTGGCCTGCATCCTGGCGCTCGTCTACTTCATCCACCACGTGTCGTTCTCCCTGCAGGCGCCGCAGGTGGTGGCCGGCGTCGGCCGCGAGCTCGACGGCGTGATCTCGCGGATGTTCCCCGGCCGCATCGGGCGCGAGGGCGATGAGGCGCGCGGCCGCCCCGCGCCGGCGACGCTGCCGGAGCGCTTCGAGGAGCGGGCGCGGCCGGTGGCCGTTCCGCGCAGCGGCTACCTGCAGGCGGTGGACGACGCGATCCTGATGGACCTGGCCACCGGGAGCGACCTGCTCCTGCGCCTGGCGGCGCGGCCCGGCCAGTTCGTCATCGAGGGCACGCCGCTGGTCCACGTGTTCCCGCGCGAGCGGGCGGGCGACGACGTGGACGCGCGCGTGCGGAAGGCGTTCCTGATCGGCGACCAGGCCACGCCGGAGCAGGACGTCGAGTTCGCGGTGGACCAGATCGCGGAGATCGGCCTGCGCGCCCTCTCCCCGGGCTTCAACGACACCTTCACCGCCATCCACTGCCTCGACTGGCTGGGGGCGGGCCTGGCGCGCCTCGCGCAGGAGGACCTGCCCTCGCCGTTCCGCTACGACGCGGGCGGCGCGCTGCGGGTGATGACCCCGGTCTCGACTTTCGCCGGCCTGTGCGACGCCGCCTTCAACCAGATCCGGCAGATCGGGCGGGACCGCGCGGCGGTGACCATCCGCATGCTGGAGGTGATCGCGGACGTGGCGCGCCGGCTGCGCACCGAGGAGCAGCGCGAGGCGCTGCGCGGCCACGCGCGGCTGGTCTGCGACGACGCGCTGGCCGCGCTGCCCTCCGCGCACGACCGGGCCGACGTCGAGGACCGCTACCGGCGCGCGGCCGCCGTGCTCGGCGGGGAGGTGACCGAGGCGGCTACGCGCGCGGCCGGTGGGCCGCCCGCGGCGCCCGGTTCTGCCGGCGCGCGGCCGTCAGGGACGCCTTCAGCTCCCGCCGCAGCCGGTCGTCCGCGCTGACCGGACCCCGGGCCAGGCGCTTCTCGAGCAGCCGCAGCACCGCCGACTCGTGCGGGCTGAGGCCGGCCACCGCGCGGCGGGAGGGCTTGCGGCGGCGCCCGAGCGCGGCGGCCAGCACCCCGTCCATGTAGGACTCGACCACCGCCGGGTGGACGTAGCACTTCCGGCAGATCGAGGGCGTGTTGCCCAGCCGGCGCGAGACCTCCTCGATCGCCCGCGCCACGTTCTGGCGCGCCCTGGCCAGCGCGCTCACCGGCTCGCACGCGGCCAGCGCGAACGCGGCGCGCACGGTGCCGCCCCAGGTACGGAAGTCCTTGGCCGTGAACGGCTGGCCGCACACCGCGCGCAGGTAGCGGTTGACGTCCTCGGACTTGACCGAGCGCCGGTGGCCGCGCTCGTCGAGGTACTGGAACAGCTCCTGGCCGGGCAGCTCCTGGCAGCGGCGGACGATGCGGCTCAGCTCGAGGTCCTGGATCCCGATCTCGTGCTGCTTGCCGCTCTTGCCGCGGAACTGGAAGCGCATCCGGCCGCCCGCGACGTCCACGTGGTGCGAGCGCAGGGTGGTGAGGCCGAAGGAGCGGTTCGCGCGCGCGTACTCCTGGTTGCCCACGCGGATCAGCGTGCGCTCGAGCAGGCGCACCACCGCGGCCAGCACCTTCTCGCGGGGAAGCGCGGGCCGCGCGAGGTCGTCCTCCACGCGCGCGCGGATCTTCGGCAGCGTCTTGCCGAAGGCGACCATGCGCCCGTATTTGGCCTCGTCGCGCGACTCGCGCCAGCGGGGGTGGTAGCGGTACTGCTTGCGGCCGCGCGCGTCGCGCCCGACCGCCTGGAGGTGGCCCTTCGGGCTCGTGCAGATCCAGACGTCGGTCCAGGCGGGAGGGATCACCAGCGAGCGGATCCGCGCGAGGTCCTGGCGGTCGCGCAGCGGCCGGTCGTCGGGCCGCACGTAGGCGAACGACTTGCCCCGCCGCACCCGGCGGATGCCGGGCGCGTCGTCGGTGACGTAGCGCAGGCCCGCGGCCGAGGCGGCCTGCGGCGGCGCGACGTGGACCCCGGTATTCGCGGCGGCGACCTCGGTGCGCCCCACTCTGGCCTCCCGGCGCGCGCGGCGCCGCTGGTCCGTGGGACCATGCAACCGCGATGCCATGGGACGCGGAGGGCGCGCTTATGCTGGCCGCGTGCTGCTGTTCGCCGCCGTGGCCGTGTGGTGCGCCGCCACCGCGGGGCTGGTCGTGCTCTCGGACGCCGCCCTGACCTGGTACTACCACCTCGCCTGGTGGTCCTACATCGCGGGAGCCGACGCGGTGCACCGCCGGCTCGGGGGCCGCAGCCTGCTGCGCGACGAGCCGCGACGGCTGGCCTGGCTCGCCCTGGGATCGGTCGCCTGGTGGACCGCGTTCGAGGCGATCAACCTGCGGCTCGGCAACTGGTACTACGTGATGGACCCGCCGTCGCGGGCGGTCCGCTGGACGGCCGGCGTGCTGGCGTTCGCGACCGTGCTGCCCGGGATCGCGGTGACGGTGCGGCTCGTCGAGAGCCTCGGCTGGCTGCGCTCGGTCCCCGTCGCGCCGCTGCGGTGGAGCGTCGCCAGGGAAAGGGCGGTGGTGGCGCTCGGCGCCGCGTGCTTCGCGCTCCCGCTCGCCTCGCCCGACCTCTTCTTCCCGCTCACCTGGGGCAGCTTCGTGTTCCTGCTCGAGCCCTGGAACTCCCGCCACGCGCGCGAGAGCTACCTGCGCGACCTCGAGCGCGGCGAGGCGGGACCGTTGCTGCGCGTCCTCGCCGCCGGGCTCGTCTGCGGCCTGCTGTGGGAGGCCTGGAACCACGGCGCGCGGATGAAGTGGATCTACACCGTGCCGGGGTTCGAGTCGCTGAAGATCTTCGAGATGCCGCTGGCGGGCTTCTTCGGCTTCCCGCCGTTCGCGGTCGAGTCCGTGGTGGCGATCCGGAGCGGAGAGGCGCTCTGGGCGCGCGTGCCGCCGCGCCGGAAGCGGCTCGCCGCGACCGCGGCGGTGGTGCTCGTCGCCGCGGTCGTCGCCGCCGTGTTCCCGGCCGCCGACGCGGTCACCGTGGACTCCTTCTACGTGCCGGTGGATCGCCTGTCCGTGCTCGCGGCCGCGCCGCGCGAGCGCCTGGCCGCGGCCGGCCTCCACAGCCCCGAGAAGCTGCTGCGCGCGCTCAGGACCGCGAAGGGCCGCGCCGCCCAGAGCGCGCGCACGGGGCTGTCCACGCCCGAGCTGGAGGCGATCCGCGCCCGGGTCGCGCTGGTGATGCACCGCGGCATCGGGGACGAGCGCGCGCGCCAGCTCGAGGCGCTCGGCGTGCGCACGGTTGCGGACCTCACGCGGTGGCGGTCCGCCGATCTCTCCGCGGCGCTGCGCGCCCGCGGCGCTTGGCGCCGCGACCGCTTCCTCGACCGGCGCGTGCGAGCCTGGGTCGAGGACGGCCGGCTACTGGCGGGCGGCGAGCCAGGCCAGCGCGACGACGAGCCCGGCCTTCACCAGGTCGAGCACGGCGAACGCGCCGTGCAGCGCGCCGAAGCGGCCCGCCACGTCGCGGGGGAGCGGGCGCGGCGCGAAGTCGAGGGTGCGGCCCAGGTCACGGATCACGCCGCCGAGCCCGAACGTCTGCGCCACCACGACGGCCAGCGCGGCCACGGCCAGCCAGCGCGCCGCGCCGCCCAGGCGCCAGGCCACGAGCGTGCACGCCGCGGCCAACCCGAGCTGCGCGACCGCCCACCGCCCGAACATCCAGCGGTTGACCTCGGCGGCGACGTGCCGTAGCGCCGCGCGCCGGTCCGGCTCGGCCACCGGCGCCAGCCGCGCGGCCAGGTCCGGGTGCGCCTCGCCCAGCACCCGGTCCACGGTGCGGAAGGTCGCGCTCGCCACGAGCCAAGACGCGACGAGCAGGCCCAGCCAGAAGCCGAGGAGGAGCAGGAGCGCGGGCCGGCTCATTCGTTGTCGAACGGGTTCGGCGGCCGCTTGGTGGGATCGAGGGCCGCGCGCCGGCGCGCCTCCTCGAACTTCTTCTCCAGGATGTCCTTCTGGTTTCGCGTCTGCTGCACCGAGCGCGCGAACTTCTCGTCGAGCACGCTGTGGCGCGAGTGGACGCGGCTGACCAGGTCGTCGAGGTCCTGCGCCGGCGCCTTCTTCTGGTCCACCCACACCACCGCGCCGGTCTCGGGGTCCACCTTCAACAGCGCGCTGCAGCAGGGGCAGGTGACGTCGAGCGCCTCGGGCATGAAGCGATTGTCCGCCCGGCGCCGCGGCGGTGGCAAGCCCGGCCGGGAGGCGGGCTTGACTTGAAATTGAAATTCAATTTCATTATCCTTCCGGGGTCATGGCCTGCGCCCTGCACCCGCCCCTGGACCCCGCCGCCGAACGCGCCCCCTCCGCGCGCGGGGCGGCCGGATCCGGGTTCGCCCGCGCCGTGCCGCGCGCGATGACCCGCTGCGAGTGCGCGGGGGTCTCGTTCCAGGAGGTCGCGCGCGAGATGGCGGCCACCGGCCGCTCGCTGGAAGAGGCCAGCCGGCGGACGGGCTGCGGACAGAACTGCTCGGCGTGCCTGCCGGACCTCTTGAAGCACTTTGCTCCTTCCTCTTGATCGCGCCCGCGCGTTAACATCCCCG
>DATBIZ010000090.1:0-3990 GCA_036556645.1 Vicinamibacteria bacterium
CCCGGAACGAGCAGGGGTCGGCGGCCGCCCCGGCGGCCGCGCGCGCCGGGGTGGGCGAGGCGCGGCCGTGAGCACCGCCGTCACCATCTTCGACACCACGCTCCGCGACGGCGAGCAGTCCCCCGGCTGCAGCATGAACCGCGCGGAGAAGCTGCGCCTGGCGCGCCAGCTCGAGAAGCTCGGGGTGGACGTGCTCGAGGCCGGCTTCCCGGTGGCCTCCGCCGGCGAGTTCGACTCCGTGAAGGCGATCGCGGCCGAGGTGCGCGGCTGCCAGGTGGCGGCGCTCGCCCGGGCCAAGGAGGCGGACATCGTGGCGGCGGGCCGCGCGCTGCACGGCGCGGCGCGGCCGCGCCTGCACGTGTTCCTGGCCACCTCGGCGATCCACCTGAAGTACAAGCTGCGCATCGGCGCCGACGAGTGCCTGAAGCAGGCGGCCGAAGGCGTGCGGCTCGCGCGCACGTTCTGCGACGACGTCGAGTTCTCGGCCGAGGACGCCTCGCGCACCGAGTACTCCTTCCTGCGCGACGTGTTGCGCGCGGTGACGGAGGCCGGCGCCACCGTGCTCAACGTGCCGGACACCGTCGGCTATGCGCTGCCCGAGGAGTACGGGGCGCTGATCGGCCGCCTGTGCCAAGACGTGCCGGGGCCGGTGATCAGCGTGCACTGCCACAACGACCTCGGGCTCGCCGTGGCCAACTCGCTGGCCGCGGTGCGCGCGGGCGCGCGGCAGGTGGAGGGCACGATCAACGGCATCGGCGAGCGCGCGGGCAACGCCTCCCTGGAGGAGTTCGTGATGGCGCTGCGCGTGCGGCCGGAGAGCTACGGCGCGCACACCGGCATCCGCAGCGAGCAGATCGCGCCCACCAGCCAGCTTCTGGCCTCCATCACCGGCGTGTGGCCGCAGCCCAACAAGGCGGTGGTCGGCCGCAACGCGTTCGCGCACGAGGCGGGCATCCACCAGCACGGCGTGCTGGCCAACCCGCTCTGCTACGAGATCATGACCCCGGCCAGCGTGGGCGCCGGGGAGAGCCAGCTCGTGCTGGGGAAGCACTCGGGCCGGCACGCGGTCGGCACGCGCCTGCGCGGCCTCGGCCTGGAGCTGACGGCCGAGGAGGTGGAGGCGCTCACCACGCGCGTGAAGGAGCTGGCCGACCACAAGAAGTTCGTCTACGACGAGGACCTGCTCGACCTGGTGGCGCACGTGCCCGAGCACCGCGCCCGGCTGGTCCGCTACCAGACGCTCTCGGGAAACCAGCTCATGCCCACCGCCACCGTGGAGATCGAGGTGGACGGCCAGCGCCGGTCCTCCTCGGCGGTGGGCAACGGCCCGCTCGACGCCGCCATGCGCGCCACCGACGCGGCGCTCGGGATGGACATCGAGCTGCTGGAGCTGCACACGCGGGCGGTGACCGCGGGCAAGGACGCGATGGCCGAGGTCGTGGTGCGGATCCGCCACGGCCAGGCCGAAGCGACCGGCCAGGCCGCCAGCACCGACTCGATCGAGGCCTCCCTGAAGGCGTACCTCTCCGCGGTGGCGTCCGTGCGCGGCGAGCATGCGGTGTCGAAGGAGGCCCCGCGCGCGGGCGCGCGGGCGGGGGCGGCGTAGGACGGAAGACCAGGGAGCGTTCGGGGGTTCGTTCCAACCGTGCCGGCGCCGGTGCCCGGCCGGGGCCCGGACATGGGTTCGGAACGGCCCGGACCTAGGGAGCTGAGCGAGATGGTCGCCACGATAGCGGTCCTGCGGGGTGACGGAATCGGTCCGGAAGTGGTGGAAGCGGCGCTCTCCGTCCTGGGCGCCTGCGTGCCGGTGCGCGTGCGCGAGGGACGGATCGGCGGCGACGCGATCGAGCACGGCGGGGACCCGCTGCCGCCGGAGACGCTGGAGCTCTGCCGCGCCAGCGACGCGGTGCTGCTCGGAGCGGTGGGCGGGCCGCGCTGGGAAGGCGCGGTCCGCGCCGAGGACGGCCTGCTCCGGCTGCGGCGCGGGCTGGGGCTCTACGCGAACCTGCGCCCGGCCCGGTACATGGGCCTGCCCACCCCGCTGCGCGACGGGCTCGTCCGCCACGCCGACATCCTGGTCGTGCGCGACCTGGCCGGCGGCGTGTATTTCGGCGAGCCGAGGGGCGCCAGCGCAACCGAGGCGTTCAACACCTGGCGGCAGACCGCCGACCAGGTCCGGCAGGTGGCGCACGTCGCGTTCCGGCAGGCGCGCCAGCGCCGCTCGAAGGTGACGTCGGTGGACAAGGCCAACGTGCTCGAGGCCTCGCGCCTGTGGCGCGCGGTCGTGAGCGAGGTCGCGCGCGAGTACCCGGACGTGGAGCTGGAGCACCGCTACGTGGACGCCGCCGCCTTCGAGCTCCTCCAGTCGCCGCACCGCTTCGACGTCGTGCTCACCGACAACCTGTTCGGCGACATCCTCAGCGACGAGACGGGCGCCGTGGTCGGCTCGCTGGGCGTGTTGCCCTCGGCCTCGCTCGGCAGCGGGCCGGCGCTGTTCGAGCCGGTGCACGGCTCGGCGCCCGGCCTCGCCGGCCGCGGCATCGCGAACCCGACCGGCGCGATCCTCACCGTGGCCATGCTCCTCGACCACGCGCTCGGACGGCGCGACCTGGCGCGGGTGGTCGAGTCGGCGGTGGCCGCCACCCTGCGGGACGTGCGGACGCCCGACATCGGCGGCGACGCGCGGACCTCCCAGTTCACCGCCGCCGTCGTGCGGAACATCTCCTGGCTGCGCTGGGCGCAGTCGCCGGAGGACCAGGAGACGGCGTCGTACGAGTGGGGCGTCTGACCGGCGCGCGCGGGGCTCCCGCGAAGCCGCGTGGCCTCGAGCAGCGCGCGAAGCGGGGCTCACTTCCGCGGGCGCGCGGGGGGTCTGGGGGGCGCGGCGCAGCGGCCCCCGGCTCGGTGACGGTCTGGAAGTTCGGCGGCGCCTCGCTCGCCGACGCCGACGGCATGCGCCGGGTGGCCGCGCTGCTGGAGCGCGAGCGCGGGCCGGTGGTGGTGGTGGCCTCCGCCCTGCACGGCATCACCGACCTCCTGCTGGAAGGCGCGCGCCGCGCGGCGGCCGGAGACGCCGCCGCCGGCCCGCGCACCGCCGCGCGCTTCCTGGAGCGGCACCGGGCGATCGTCCGCGAGCTGGTGCGGCCGCGCCGGCCGCAGCACGACCTGCTGCTGCTCATCGACACCGCCGCGCGCGAGTACCGCGACCTCTGCCGCGCGGTGGTGTCGCTGCGCGACCTGGCCCCCCGCACGCTGGACCTGATGCTGGCGCGCGGCGAGCGCGCCTCGAGCGCGCTGCTGGCCGCCGTGCTCGCGGAGGGCGGGCGGGCGGCGCGATACGTGGACGCCACCGAGATCGTGGTGACCGACGGCCGGTACGGGCAGGCGACCCCGGACTTCGCCGCCACCCGGCCGCGGGCGCTGCGCCGGCTGCGCCCGCTGCTCCGGTCGGGGGTGGTGCCGGTCGTCACCGGCTACATCGGCTCGGCGCCCGACGGCAGCCTGACCACGCTGGGCCGGGGCGGCACCGACCTCACCGCGACCACGCTCGGCCGCGTGCTGGGCGCGCGGCGCGTGGTGCTCTGGAAGGACGTGCCCGGCATCCTCACCGGCGACCCGCGCCAGGTGCCCGATGCGCGGCTGATCCCCCAGCTCCACCACCGCGAGGCGGCGGAGGTCGCGTTCTACGGCGCCCGCGTGCTGCACCCCCGCGCGCTGATCCCGCTCGACGGCACGCGCGTGCTGCTCGAGGTGCGCTCGTTCCTCGAGCCGGAGCGTCCGGGCACCGAGGTCTCCGGCCGCAAGACCCTGCCGAAGTACCCGGTGAAGGCGCTGGCCACGATCGCGGGCCAGGCGCTGGTCACCGTCACCGGCAAGGGCATGGTGGGCGTGCCCGGCGTCGCCGCGCGCACGTTCTCGGCCGTGCAGGCGGAGGGGCTCTCGGTCTCGACGATCTTCCAGGCCTCCTCGGAGAGCTCGATCGGCTTCACG
>DATBIZ010000091.1:0-4912 GCA_036556645.1 Vicinamibacteria bacterium
CGCCGAACGGCCCGAACCCGCGCACCGTCCCCCACACCGCCACCACCGCGATCAGCGCCATCGCCCCCGCGGTCTCCCGTTGGCGGAAGCGCAGCGCCGCCCAGATCACGAACGGGAACACCGCGTAGGCGAGCTGCTGGCCCGCGGGCACGGCGGGCAGGCGGCCGGCGAAGACCACCAGCGCCACCGCGGCGAGGGCGGCGAACAGCAGCGCGGCCTCCGCGGTGCGCGCCGCCGGCCAGCGCGCCCGGCGCGACAGGGTGAGCAGCAGAGGAGCCACCAGCACCACGCCCATCAGGTCGCCGAGCCACCAGATCCACCAGAGCCCGTCGAAGGCGCTCCACGGCTGCAGGCCGGAGAGGCAGAGGGTGAGGACGCCGGCGGTCGCGCTCACCACCGACGCCGCGGCGCCGGCCAGCCCCAGCAGCGCCATCACGTCCCAGATCCGGTCGAGCGCGGCGCCGAAGCCGGCCCGCCGAAGCAGCCACCACGCGCAGACGCCGGCCACGGTGTTGCCGGCGGCGATGCAGGCCGCGGCCGGAACCGGCTCGCCGATCGTCACGTTCGCGGCCAGCGCGCCCGCGAACACCCCGAGCGCGGCGACGGGCCCGTACGCGACCAGCGCCGCCACCGCGATACCGGTCGGCGGCCACACGACCGTCACCTGCTCGGCCACGAACGCCATCGAGAGGCCGAGGCGCGCCGCGGCGAAGTAGCCGGCGGCCACGCCCGCAGTCACGGCGAGGCCGGCCATCGCCCGTCGGGGAGATCCGCTCATGATCGGCGCGCGGCCGCGCGGTCGGCCGCGCCGGCCGTGCTCGGGACTGCTGATATGCTGCTGCGGAGAAACATACACCATGACGCGAGCGACGAGCCGACGCGCGGTGCGCTGTCTGATGCTGGCGGCGGCCCTGGCCTGCCCGCTCGCCGCGCAGGAGCCGCCGGGCGCGCCGCCGGTCACGCCTCCCCCCGCCGTTCCCGCGCCGGCGCCCACCCCGACCCCGACCCCGCGGCCGGCGCGCCGGGTCGCCTCTCCGACCCTCGCCGCCGGTGTGGGCGGTCCGTTGCTGGTCTCCGGGTCCGCGGGGTTGATCCTCGGCTCGGACCGTTCGCTGCCCGACGAGTGTCCCTCGCCGCGCGGCGTGCTGGTCCAGGCCGAGGCCGGCGTCGGCGGGCTGAAGATCGGCGCCGGACCGGTCTTCACCTATTGCCACACCGCGCTCGGCTCCCTCGGCGCCGGCGCCCTGCAGGCCACCTACGCCCGCACCTGGGGTAATCCCCTGAGCACGGAGCCGGACCTGAACTACGCGGGCGGCGAGCTGAGGCTGGGGCTGATCGACTGGCGGTTGACCCTGGGCCTGCTCAAGCGCGCCGGCGGCGACGACCGCGGCGCGGACTGGCTGTTCACCTGGGGAGTCGCGCGCGGCTTCTAGCGGGTGCCGCCGCCGTCCATCTGCTCGAGGGTGGCGGTGGAGGGCGGCCGCGCCGCCTGCAGCCGGCGCGCCGTCGCCTCCGCCGCGCGCATCGCGCGGAGCACGTTGCCGCCGGCCACCTTGCGCAGCTCGTCGTCGTTCCAGCCGCGGCGGATCAGCTCCGCGAACACGTACGGGTAGCGCGACACGTCCTCCAGGCCGGCCGGCCAGTCGCTGTTGCCGTCGTAGTCCGCGCCGATGCCGATGTGGTCCACGCCCGCGACCTTCCGCACGTGGTCGAAGTGGTCCGCGAGCTGCCCGATGGTGACCACCGGCTTGTGGAACCCGCGGGCCAGCTCGTCGTAGATGCGGGCGCGGGCCGCCGCGTCGGCCACCCCGGCCGTGCGCTTCTCGTATTCGGCCCACACCGGCGCGGAGGCCCTCGCGAACTCCGGCGAGACGAAGGCGGCCACGAACGTGACCATCACCACCCCGCCGTTCTGCGGGAGCCGGCGCAGCACGCCGTCGGGCACGTTGCGCGGCACGTCGCAGACCGCGCGCGCAGACGAGTGGGAGAAGATCACGGGCGCCTCGCTCACCCGCAGCGCGTCGTCCATGGTCTCCGGGCTCGCGTGCGAGAGGTCCACCAGCATGCCCAGCCGGTTCATCTCGCGCACGACCTCTTCGCCGAAGCGGGTCAGCCCGCCGTGCCGCGCGTCGTCGTTGGCCGCGTCCGCCCAGTCGAGGGTGACGTTGTGGGTCAGGGTCAGGTAGCGCACGCCGAGGTCGTAGTAGGTGCGCAGCGCGCCCAGCGAGTTCTCCAGCGCGTGCCCGCCCTCCATGCCCAGCAGCGAGGCGATGCGGCCGCGCCGGAACTCCTTCTCCACGTCGTCGGCGGTCAGGGCCAGGCCCAGCGCGTCGGGGTAGCGCGCGATGACCCTCCGCGCGATGTCGATCTGCTCGAGCTGCACCTTCGCGTAGCCGGCGGCCTGGTCCTCGCCCGGGATGTAGACCGACCAGAACTGCCCGCCCACGCCCCCGGAGCGCAGGCGCTCGAGGTCGGTGTGGCCGGGCGTGCGGACGCGCAGGTCGTAGGCCGCCACGTCGCCGGGCGCGGTGCGCGAGGTGCGGATCTCCCAGGGAAGGTCGTTGTGCCCGTCGATCAGGATCCCCTCGCGGAGCAGCCGCCGGGCCCGCGCCACCGCCGCGTCCTCGGCGGGTGGCGGTGGCGCCGGCGCCGCGGCGAGCAGCAGCAGCGCGGGCACGACGGCGAGCGACCGGCGAACGGGCATGGAGGGGTGAACGTTAACACGGTGTGCCGAGGGCGGGAGAGGGGACGGGACTAGGTACGAGCCGCGACCGAGGGAGGCTCGCCCGCCGCGGGCAGCGCGTCGCGGACCAGGCCGGCTTCGAGCCAGAGCTTCTGGTCCTCGAGTACGCGCTGGGCCAGCCGGTAGGTGGCGACGTCGTCGTTGCTGAACACGCGGTCGAACAGCGCGTCCACGCGCCGGGATGCCTGGCGGCAGAAGAGGTCGGCCACGTCCACCGCGTCCGCGCCCTCGCCGCCCGCCTCGCGCATGGACTGGGCGCGGGCGCAGGTGGCGGCCATCGCGAACAGCTCGGCGCCGATGTCCACCAGGCGGAACAGCACGCCCTGGCGCTTCTCCAGCTTCGGGCCGAAGCGCACCATGGCGTGGAACAGCGTGCGCGAGAGCTTGCGGGCGGAGCGGTCCACGAAGCGGACGTGGCGGGACAGGCGCCCGAACTCCGCGTAGCGCGGCCAGTGGCCCCAGCCCACCCAGCGCGCGGGGTACCACCCGCTGTAGAAGCCGCCGGCCTTCACCGCGGCCGCCGCCTTCTCGCGCACGCTCGAGTCGGGCGAGGCCAGCGCGCCCGCGCGGCGCAGGTGGGAGTCCACCGCCTCGCGTGCGATGAACAGGTGCATGATCTCGCTCGAGCCCTCGAAGATCAGGTTGATGCGGAAGTCGCGCATCATCCGCTCGACCGGGATGGGCGCCTCCCCGCGGGCGCGCAGCGAATCCGAGGTCTCGTAGCCGCGCCCGCCGCGGATCTGCACCAGGTCGTCGATGATCTGCCAGCCCGCCTCGGAGTTGTACAGCTTGGCGATGGCGGCCTCGAGCCGGATGTCGTGGTCCGCGCGGTCGGCGGCCAGCGAGCAGTACTCGGAGACCGCCTCCATGGCGAACGTGTTGGCGGCCATGGTGCCGATCATCTGCGCGACCGCCTCGTGTTTGCCGATCGGGGCGCCCCACTGCACGCGCTCGTGCGCCCAGCGGCGGGCGATCTCCAGCGCGCGCTTGCCGGCCGCCACCGCGGTGGCGGGCAGGGTCAGGCGGCCCGTGTTCAGGGTGATCAGCGCGAGCTTGAGCCCCGCGCCCTCCTTCCACAGGATGTTCTCGCGCGGCACGCGCACGTCGCGGAAGCGGATCACGCCGTTCTCGATCGCCTTCAGGCCCATGAAGTGGCAGCGCTGCACGACCTCGACCCCGGGCCAGCCGGTCTCCACGATGAACGCGGTGATCTGGCGCCGCTCGCGGCCCTTGACCATCTTCGAGGGCGTGCGCGCCATGACCACCAGCAGGTCGGCCACGGTGCCGTTCGTGCACCAGAGCTTCTCGCCGTTGAGGATGAAGGCCTGCCCGTCCCCGGTCGGCTCCGCGCGCGTCTCGAGCGCGGCGGGGTCCGAGCCCACGTTCTGCTCGGTGAGCGCGAACGCGGAGATCGCGCCCCGGGCCAGGCGCGGGAAGTACTTCTTCTTCTGCTCCTCGGTGCCGAAGAGCTTCAGCGGCTGGGGCACGCCGATGGACTGGTGCGCGGAGAGCAGCGCGGTCAGCGACCCGTCCACGCTGGCCACCATGCGGATCGCGCGCGTGTAGCTGTGCTGGGAGAGCCCGAGCCCGCCGTACTCGCGCGGGATCTTGATGCCGAAGGCGCCGATCGCGCGCAGGGACGCCACCACGTTCGGCGGCACCTGGCCCGTGCGGTCGATCTCGTCCCCGTCCACCTCGTCGCGCAGGATGCGCTCGAGCGCCTCCATGAACGGGCGCGCGCGCTCTTCCTCCTGGGGATCCGGCCGGGGGAACGGGTGGATCAGGTCGAGCCTCAGGCGGCCCTCGAACAGCTCGCGGACGAAGCTGTGGCCGCGCCACTCGGTCTCCCGGGCGGCCTCGGCCACCTCGCGCGCCTCGCGCTCGGTGACCTTGGGCGGGGCCTCCGTGGTCGCCATCTGCTCGAATTATACGGCCTGTGCGCTCCCCACCTTGAGCACCACCATGGTGGCGTCGTCCGCCGGCTCCGCCCCGTCCCGGTAGGCCCGGACGGCCTCCTCCACGCGCGCGAGGATGCCGTCCAGGCCGCTCGTGCGCTCCCGGACCAGCAGCTCCTGGAGCCGTTCCACGCCGAACGGCTCGCCGTCCGCGTTCTCGGACTCGATCACGCCGTCGGTGTACAGGAAGAGGCTGCTCCCGGGCTCGAGGGCG
>DATBIZ010000092.1:0-3579 GCA_036556645.1 Vicinamibacteria bacterium
GTACGCGTACACCTGCTCCTCGACCAGCAGGTGGACCGTCGCGCCGCGCCGGAGCGGCTCGGTCTGGCGCCGCAGCCGCGCCAGGCGCCGCACGTGCTGGAAGAGCGCCTCCTCGCGCGGCGTGCGACCGGCGGCGGTGAAGGCGTCGCGGGCGTCGCCGGGGAAGCCGCCCGGGAAGTCGCGCCGGTTGTCGGGGTCGTTGCCCCCGGGCAGCCCGATCTCGTCCCCGTAATACACGAGCGGCGTTCCGCGCGCGGTCATCAGGAACGTGAAGGCGAGGGCGAGGCCCTCGGGGCTGGCGCCGGGCTCGTTCATGAAGCGCGCGACGTCGTGCAGGCCGAGGAACGTGACCAGCTCGTGCGGCCGCACGTAGAGGTGATCGCGCGCGAGCGCCTGCGCCACCTCGCGGAGGGCCTTGCCCTCGGCGAAGGCGCGGCGCAGCGGGAAGAAGAGCGGGAAGTCGAAGAGCGTGTCGATGCCGGTGTCGACGCCGTCGAACCGCGGCACGCCGCCCTGGAAGAACGAGACCAGCGCGGGGTCCCCGTCGAAGAGCTCGCCCACCACGCGCAGCGACGGGTACTCGCGCTTGAGCGCGGCCATCCAGTCGCGCCAGAACGCGCGCGGCACGTACGGCAGCGTGTCCTGGCGGATCCCGTCGAAGCCGGCCACGCCCACCCACCACAGGCTGTTCTGGATGATGTACGCCGCGGCCTCGGCGTCGTCCTGGTTCAGGTCGGGGAGGATGTCGATGAACCAGCCCTGGAGCGTCGCGCGCCGCGTCTCCGGCGTGGCGTGCGGGTCGGCCAGCGTCCAGGTCTGCCAGGTATTGGCGAGGTGCCGCTCCGCGGTGCCGTTGAACCAGGTGGGGGTGGGCGGGTCGGCCACCCAGGCGTGGTAGGGCCCGCTGTGGTTCGCCACCTGGTCCTGGATCACCTTGATGCCGGCCGCGTGCGCCGCGTCCACCAGCGCGCGCAGCTCGGCGAGGTCGCCCAGGTGCTCGTCCACCGCGTAGAAGTCCACCGCGCCGTAACCGTGGTAGTCGGTGATCGGCTGGCCGTCGTAGGTCTCGCGCTGGTTGAGCCGGTCGTGGTTGTCGTAGATCGGGTTCAGCCAGAGCGCGGTCACGCCGAGGTCCACGAGGTACGGCAGGCGCGCGCGCAGGCCGCGGAGGTCTCCGCCGTGGTAGTAGCGTCCCTGGCGCCGGTCGAACAGGCCCCGCGACCGGGGCGGGTCGTCGTTGGCGGGATCGCCGCTCGCGAAACGGTCCGGCATCACCAGGTAGATCACGTCGTCCGGCGAGAAGCCCTGGAAGCGTCCCTCGCGCGCGAGCGGCGCGAGCAGGTCGAAGCGGGCGGTGGCGCGGCCCGCCGCCGTGGTCACCGTCAGCTCGCGCGCGCCGGCCGCGGCGCCCGGGGCCACGTGGAGGTCCGCGAACAGGGTGGTGCCGGACGCGCTCACGGTCACGCGCGAGGCCGACACCCCCCCGCCGCGCGCCTCCAGCCTGGCGCCGGCCAGGCCGCGGCCGCGGAGCATCACCCGCACCGGGTTCAGCGAGTGGCCCGGCCACCAGCCCGGCGGCTCCACCTTCGAGACCGCCGGCGGCGCCGCCGCCCTCGCCGGGCCGGCGACCAGCGCGAGCGCCAGGCAGACGGCCGCGCGCCGCGCCGCGCCCGTCAGACGGCGACCTCCAGCGCACCCGCCGGCCGCGTCTCCGCCGCCGGGTCCTTGACCCGCTGCATCAGCACGGCGGCCAGGGCCAGGAACGCGCCGCCCGCCACCACCGCCGCCAGCCGGTTGCCGTCGAGCACGTAGCGCATCACCGGGCCGAAGAAGAGCGCGGCCACGATCTCCGGGATCACGATGAAGAAGTTGAAGATCCCCATGTACACGCCGGTACGGCCCGGCGGCAGCGAGCCGGCCAGGATCGCGTAGGGCATGGACAGGATGCTCGCCCAGGCGATGCCGACGCCGACCATGGACAGCAGCAGCAGGTTCTTGTCGTGGATGAACGCGACCGAGACGAGGCCGGCGGCGCCGCAGAGCAGGCAGGCCGTGTGCGTGGCGCGGCGCCCGAGCCGCACGGCCAGCCGCGGCAGCACGATCGAGAAGGCGAAGCACACGGCCGAATACGCCGCGAAGCAGAGCCCTCCCCACTCCACGCCTTCGGTGTAGAGCGGCGAGCTCTCGTCGGGCGCGCCGAGCACGTTGCGCGCCACCGCCACCGGGAAGAAGAGCCACATGCAGAACAGGCCGAACCAGGTGCAGGCCTGCACCCAGGCCAGGCGGCGCATGGTGGCCGGCATCGCCCGCACGCAGCCGAGGATGTCCCGGCAGCCGGCCACGAACCCCGCGCGCTCGGCGCGTTCTCGCCGGAACGCCTCGAGGTCCGCCGGCGGGTGCTCGCGCGTGCTCACGATCGTCCACAGCACCGAGCCCAGGAACGCCACCGCGCCCACGTAGAAGGACAAGGTCACGTTCCAGGGGATGCCCTCGCCGGGCCGGCGCGCGACCTGGAAGACGTTGGTCATCAGCCACGGCAGCGCCGAGGCCACCACCGCGCCCAGCCCGATGAACAGGCTCTGCATCGCGAACCCCTGCGTGCGCTGCTCCTCGGGCAGCAGGTCGGCCACGAAGGCGCGGAAGGGCTCCATGCTGACGTTGATCGAGGCGTCGAGGATCCAGAGCAGCCCCGCGGCCACCCAGAGGGCCGACGAGTTCGGCATCACGACCAGGGCGGCGGAGCTGAGCAGGGCGCCCACGAGGAAGTAGGGCCGCCGCCGGCCGAGCCGGCCCCAGGTGCGGTCGCTCATGTTGCCGATGATCGGCTGCACCAGCAGGCCGGTCATCGGCGCGGCCAGCCACAGGAGCGGGATGTCGTGCGCCTGCGCGCCCAGGTACTCGTAGATGGCGCTCATGTTCGCCATCTGCAGACCCCAGCCGAACTGGATGCCCAGGAACCCGAACGACATGTTCCAGACCTGCCAGAAGGACAGCCGCCCCTGGCTCGGCATGCGCTCCCTCCCCGGCCCCCCGGCCGTCACGGCTTCGGCTTCGGCGGGGGCAGCTCGCAGGCTTCGCACTGGGACTGGAAGCCGACGCGGTTGTGCGAGCCGTCGCAGAAGGGCTTGTTGGCCGAATGCCCGCACCGGCAGAGGGACACCACGGTGCGCCCGCCGAGCACGTACGAGCGTCCGCTCTCGTCGGTGATCGCGATGTCGTCGCCTTCCAGCCGCAGCGGGCCGTGGTTGCGGACGATGACCTTGAAGCTCATCAGGGCTCTCCTTGGGCGACCCGTGGGCGAGGCGATGAGCGGCATTCTATTAGAATCGCGCGGAGGTAGGATGGCCCGAGGAGGCTGGTCATCATGCCGAACGAGTTCATGACCGACATCAAGACCCTGCGCGAGCGCGCGCGGCGGCACATCGAGCAGGGCGCGGTCACCGAGGGCTACCGCGCCGACCGGGAGACGGTGATCCGGCTGCTCAACGAGGCGCTCGCCACCGAGATCGTGTGCGTGCTGCGCTACAAGCGCCATTACTTCATGGCCAGCGGCATCCACGCCCAGGCGGTGGCCGCGGA
>DATBIZ010000093.1:0-4827 GCA_036556645.1 Vicinamibacteria bacterium
GACCCGCGCCGCGGGCTGATGGACCTCGGGCTCGACTCGCTGATGGCGGTGGAGCTGCGCAACCGGCTGGCGTCCGGCCTCGGGCTCGAGGAGCCGCTGCCGGCCACGCTCGTCTTCGACCATCCCACCATCGAGGCGATCGCGCGCTACCTCGGCGAAGACGTGCTGGCGCTCGACGCGCCGGAGGCGCCGGCGCCGGGCGACGGCCAGGAGGCCGGGCGCGAGGTGCGCGCGGCCGAGGTGGCGCAGCTCTCGGACGAAGAGGTCGAGGCGCTGTTGATCCAGAAGCTGGAGACCCTGTGAGCGCCCCCCCGGAGGCACCCCTGGCCCACGACACGCCGGCGCTCTCGCCCCTCAAGCGCGCGTTCCTCGCCCTCGAGGAGATGAAGGCGAAGCTCGACGCGCTGGAGCAGGCGCGCCGCGAGCCGATCGCGATCGTGGGGATGGGCTGCCGCTTCCCCGGGGGCGCCGACACGCCCGAGGCGTTCTGGCAGCTCCTGCGCGCGGGCACCCACGCGGTGGGCGAGGTGCCGAAGGAGCGCTTCGACGTGGACGCGCTCTTCGACGCGGACCCGGACGCGCCGGGCCGCGTGTACGCGCGCTGGGGCGCGTTCGTCCGCGACATCGACCGCTTCGACCCGCAGCACTTCGGCATCGCGCCGCGCGAGGCGGCCAGCCTCGACCCGCAGCAGCGGCTGCTGCTCGAGGTGAGCTGGGAGGCGCTCGAGCACGCCGGGCAGGCGCCGGACGGCCTGGCCGGCAGCCGCACCGGAGTGTTCGTCGGGATCTGCAGCGTGGACTACATGGTGCTGGGGATGCGCTCCGGCCAGGCGGCCGCGACCGACGCGTATGCGCTCTCGGGCCTGGCCCACAGCATGGCCTCGGGCCGCCTGTCGTACGTGCTGGGCCTGCAGGGGCCGAGCCTCTCCGTGGACACCGCCTGCTCGTCGTCGCTGGTGGCCGTCCACCTGGCCTGCGAGAGCCTGCGCGCGGGCGCGTCCCGCATGGCGCTGGCCGCCGGCGTGCACGCGATGCTCGCGCCGGACAACATGCTCAGCTACTGCCGCTCGCGCATGCTCGCCTTCGACGGCCGGTGCAAGACGTTCGCGGCCGGCGCCGACGGGTTCGTGGAAGGCGAGGGCTGCGGGGTCGTGGTGCTGAAGAGGCTGTGCGACGCGCTCGCGGACGGCGACCGCGTGCTGGCCGTGATCCGCGGCTCGGCGGTCAACCAGGACGGCCCCAGCAGCGGGCTGACCGCGCCGAACGGGCCGGCGCAGGAGGCCGTGCTGCGCGAGGCGCTGGAGCGCGCCGGCCTCACCCCGGCGGCGGTCGGCTACGTGGAGGCGCACGGCACCGGCACCTCGCTGGGCGACCCGATCGAGGTCCAGGCGCTCGGCGCCGTGCTCGGCGCGGGGCGCGCGGCGGACGACCCGGTCCGCATCGGGTCGGTGAAGACCAACCTCGGGCACCTGCAGGCGGCCGCCGGCGTCGCGGGCCTGATCAAGCTGGTCCTGTCGCTGCAGCACCGCGAGATCCCGCCCCACCTGCACTTCGAGGCGCCGAACCCCCACGTGCCGTGGCCGCGGCTGCCGGTGACGGTGCCCACCGAGCTGACCCCGTGGTCCTCGCCCCACGGCCCGCGCATCGGCGGCGTGAGCGCGTTCGGGTTCAGCGGCACCAACGCGCACGTGCTCGTCGAGGAGGCGCCGGCGGCGGCGCCGCGGGCGGGCGGCGCGGAGCGCTCGCACCACCTGCTCGCCGTGTCGGGCCGCACCGAGGCGGCGCTGCGTGACGCGCTGGCGCGCTGGGCCGCCCACCTTGGCGGCGCCGAGGACGCGCCGCTTCGCGACCTGGCCTTCACCGCCAACGTGGGCCGCGCCCACCTCGCGCACCGCGCGGTGGTGGTGGCCGGCACCGCCGGCGACGCGGTGGAGAAGCTGGCGGCGCTGGCCGCCGGGGAGACGCCGGCGGGCACGTCGCGCGGGTACGTCACCGGGTCGGAGCGCCCGAAGGTGGCCTTCCTGTTCACCGGCCAGGGCGCGCAGTACGCCGGGATGGGACGGCAGCTCTTCACCAGCCAGCCGACGTTCCGGCGCGCGCTGGAGCGCTGCGACGAGGCGCTGCGCCCGCACCTCGCGCCGCCGCTCCTGGAGGTGCTGTTCGCCGAGGCCGAGGCCTCGCCGCTCCAGGACACCGCCTGCACGCAGCCCGCGCTGTTCGCGCTCGAGTGGGCGCTGGCCGAGCTGTGGCGGAGCTGGGGCGTGGTGCCGGCCGCGGTGATGGGCCACAGCGTCGGCGAATACGTGGCCGCCTGCGTGGCCGGCGTGCTCTCGCTCGAGGACGCGCTCGCGCTGGTCGCCGCGCGCGGGCGGCTGATGGGCGCGCTGCCCGCGGGCGGCGGCATGTGGGCGGTGGCGGCAGGCGAGGAGCGCGTCCGCGAGGCGATCGCCGCCGCGGGCGGCGCGCTCGCGCTGGCGGCGGTCAACGGTCCCGAAGACGTGGTCCTCTCCGGAGACGCGGCCGCGGCGGAGCCGGTCGTCCGCGGCCTGGAGGCAAGCGGCGCCCGCGTGAAGCGCCTGGCGGTCTCGCACGCGTTCCACTCCCCGTTGATGGACCCGGTGCTCGACGCCTTCGAGCGCGTGGCCGGCGGCGTCGCCTTCGCGGCGCCGCGGCGCGCGATCGTGTCGAACCTGACCGGCGCCGTCGCGCGCGAGGAGCTGACGCAGGCCGCGTACTGGCGCCGGCACCTGCGCGAGCCGGTCCGCTTCGCGGACGGCATGGCCGCGCTGCACCGCCTGGGCTGCCGCACGTTCCTCGAGATCGGCCCTCACCCGGCGCTGCTCGGGCCCGCCCGCGCCTGCGTGCCGGAGGGCGCCGCCTGGCTGCCGTCGCTGCGCCGCGGGCGCGACGAGTGGCCGCAGATGCTGGAGTCGCTCTCCGAGCTGCACGTGCGCGGGGTGGAGGTGGACTGGGCCGGCTTCGACCGCGACTACGCGCGCCGCAAGGTCGTGGCGCCGCGCTACCCGTTCCAGCGCGAGCGCTGCTGGTATCCCGAGGCGCCCGTCGCCGCCCCGCCCGTCCTGGCGCCGGCGCCGCGGCGCGGCGGCCACCCGCTGCTCGGCCAGCGCGTGCGCTCCGCGGCCGCCGCGCTCGTGTTCGAGTCGCGGCTGGGGACGGCCGCGCCCGCCTACCTGGCCGACCACCGCAAGTACGGCACGGCGGTGCTGCCCGCGACCGCCTGTCTGGAGATGGGCCTCGCGGCCGCGGCCGCGCACTGGGGCCCGGGCGCCCATGCGTTCGAGGACCTCGTGGTGTCCGACCCGCTCGCGTTCGCCGGCGACCAGGCGCGCACGGTCCAGGTGGTGGTCACGCCCGAGGGCGCGTCGGCCGCCTCGTTCCAGCTCTTCAGCCTCCGCGGCGAGGGCGGCGACGGCGCGTCGTGGCGGCTGCACGCCACGGGCACGCTGCGCGCCGCGGATGCGCCCGCCGCGCCGGCGGCCGAGGCGCCCGACACGGTGCAGGCCCGCTGCGCGGCGATCCCCGCCGGCGAGTACTACGAGCGGATGGCCGGGGACGGGCACGAATACGGCCCGAGCTTCCGCGGCATCGTGGAGCTGCGGCGCGGCGAGGGCGAGGCGCTCGCGCACGTGCGCCTGGCCGGGGACGCCGGTACGGCCGAGGGATACCTGCTGCACCCGGCGCTGCTCGACGCGGCGCTGCAGGTCGTCGGCGTGGCCCTGCCCGACGCGCGCCCGGCGCGCGACGGCGAGACGTACCTCCCCGCGAGCCTCGACCGCTACCGGCTCCTGCGTCCCGGGGCCACCGCGCTGTGGGCGCACGCGCGGCTGCGCGCGAGCGAGGCCGACGGCGCGTCCTTCACCTGCGACGTGCGCCTGGCCAGCGAGGCCGGCGAGGTGGTGGCCGAGGTCGAGGGCCTGCGCTTCGCCCGCACGCGGGCGGACGCCATCCGCCGCGCCAACGCGCCGTCGGTCGGCGAGTGGCTGTACCAGGTCGAGTGGCGCCGGCAGGAGGCGGCCAGCGCCGCCGCGCCCGCCGACCTGTCCGGCACCTGGCTCCTCCTCGCCGACCGTGGCGGGGTCGCGGCCGAGCTGTCGCGTCGCCTCGCCGCCGCGGGCGCCCATCCGATCGTGGTGGCGCCGGCCGGCACGCCGCTCGAAGGCACGGTGCCGGTGCGGCCGGAGACGGCGGCCGAATTCGATGCGCTCTGCGCGCCGGCGACGGGGCCCCTTCGCGGCGTCGTGCACCTGTGGAGCCTCGACCGCGCGCGGGACGAGCCCGGCGAGCACGCCGCGGCGCTCTGCGCCGGCCTGCTGCACCTGGTGCAGGCGGTCGGGCGCTCCGGCCAGGCGCCGCGGCTCTTCGTGGTCACGCGCGGGGCGCGGCCTCTCGATCCGCTGCCGGCGGCGTCCGTGCCGCAGGCCGCGCTGCTCGGGCTCTCGCGGACGATCGCGGCCGAGCACCCCGAGCTGCGGTGCACGACCGTGGACCTCGGACCGGCCGCCTCTCCCGCCGACGCGGACGCGCTCTGGGCCGAGATCGCGCAGCCCGGGGGCGAGGACCAGGGGGCGCTGCGGCCGTACGGCCGCCACGCGGCCCGTCTCGTCCGCTCCGGCGCCGCGAGCGCCCGCGCGGAGAGCGCGGACCGCGCGGTGGACCTCGAGATCGCGACGCCCGGCGTGCTCGACCGCCTGCGCTTCGTGCCGCTCGCGCGCCAGGCGCCGGGGCCGGGGCAGGTGGAGATCCGCGTCGAGGCGAGCGGCCTCAACTTCCGCGACGTGCTGATGGCGCTCGACATGTACCCGGGCG
>DATBIZ010000094.1:0-2529 GCA_036556645.1 Vicinamibacteria bacterium
TGGTGCAGCCCTTCCCGGGCGACCTCGCCATGCTCGGCCTCGGCAACAGCGTGGGCACGCCGCCGGGCGGGGTGGAAGCCGAGCTGGCCGTCGTCCGCAACTTCGAGGAGCTCGAGGCGCGCGGCGAGGGCGTGCGGGGAAAGATCGTGCTCTTCAACGCGCCCTTCACCTCCTACACGGAGACCGTGCGCTACCGCACCGCGGGGGCGGCGCGCGCCCCCCGCCACGGCGCGGTCGCGGCGCTGATCCGGTCGGTGGGCCCGCCCGGCCTGCGCACGCCGCACACCGGCGCGCTGCGCTACGAGGACGGCACCCCGCAGATCCCGGCGGCGGCGCTGGCCACCGAAGACGCCGACCGGCTGCAGCGCCTGAGCGACCGCGGCACGCGCGTGGTGTTGCGGCTGCAGATGGACGCGCGCCTGGAGGGCGAGGTGGAGTCCGCGAACCTGGTCGCGGACCTGCGCGGGCGCGAGCGGCCCCACGAGATCGTGCTCGTGGGCGGCCACCTCGACTCCTGGGACGTGGGCACGGGAGCGGTGGACGACGCCGGGGGGTGCGTCGTCACCTGGGAGGCGGTGCGCCTGGTGCGCGCGCTCGGCCTGCGCCCGCGGCGGACGCTCCGCGTGGTGCTGTGGACGAACGAGGAGAACGGCCTGCGCGGCGCCCTGGCCTACCGCGACCGGCACCGCGCGGAGCTGGCCGACCACGTGCTCGCCCTGGAGTCCGATTCGGGCGTCTTCCAGCCGCTCGGCTTCGGCTTCACCGGATCGTCGGCGGCGGCGCAGACCGTGCGCGCGGTGGCCAGCCTGCTGGCGCCTCTGGGCGCGGCCGAGATCGCCGCGGGCGGGGGCGGCGCGGACATCGGGCCGATCGTGCAGGCGGCGCAGGTGCCCGCGATGTCGCTCAACGTGGACGGCTCGCGCTACTTCGCCCTGCACCACACCGCGGCCGACACCGTGGACAAGCTCGACCCGCGCGAGGTGGCCGCCTGCGCCGGCGCGGTGGCGGTGATGGCGTACGTGGTGGCCGACCTGCCCGAGCGGCTGCCCCGCCCGGCGCGCTAGAAGCCGGTCGCGTGCGTGTGCTCGTCGGGCGCCGGCGTGCGCTCCGGCGAGGACTCGCGCGGCAGCGGCTTGCGTGGGAAGCGCTCCTCGCGCATGGCGGCGTGGTAGGCGAAGGAGGCCAGCACGACCGAGGCCTGCACGAGGTCGTCGCGCTGCACCCGGTCGTAGACGTCCAGGTTGGTGTGGTGGGTGCGGGTCGAGTAGTCGGCCTCGTCCTGGATGAACTGGAAAGCCGGCAGCCCCACCGCGTCGAACGGCACGTGGTCGGTGCTGCCCGTGCTCCGGTTCGACACCGTGCGCGCGCCGAGGTCGTGCAGCGGCCGCAGCCAGGCCTCGAAGATCGGGGCCGCCGCCGGGTTCTGCTGGGTGTAGATGCCCCGGATCCGGCCGGTGCCGTTGTCCACGTTGAAGTAGGCGGACAGGCGGGCGTGGCCGGGCTTCAGCGTGAGCGGGCCGGCGTGGCGGCGCAGCGACGAGGGCAGCCGCCGCTCGTCGGGGTCGGCGGCGTCGGGCCGGCCGCCGAAGTGCTCGCGCACGTAGGCGCGCGCGCCCAGGAGCCCCTGCTCCTCGCCGGTCCAGAGCGCGACCCGGATCGTGCGGCGCGGCCGCACGTCGAGCGCGCGCAGGATGCGCGCCGCCTCCATCACCACCGCGCAACCGGCGGCGTTGTCGGTGGCGCCGGTGCCGCCGTGCCACGAGTCCAGGTGCGCGCCCAGCATGACGATCTCGCCGCGCCGGTCGGTCCCCGGGATCTCGGCCAGGGTGTTGGCGGCCATGGGGTCGTCGTCGAGGAACCGCGCGCGCACCTCCACCTCGAGCTCGACGGGCGTCCCCCGCTCCGCCAGGCGGACGAGCCGGTTGTAGTGCTCGACCGCCATGACGAGGGCGGTGGGGCCCGTGCTCTCGCCGCTCTCCCGCGACCCGCCGCCGGTCACGCGCACGAGCGCGCCCTCGCGCTCGCTGGCCTCGACCGTGGCCAGCACCTTCTCGGCGGCCAGGAAGTCGCGCAGGCGCCGGCCGAAGCGGATGCGCCGCAGCTCGGTGTCGCGGTCGCGCGGCCGCGCCCTCCGCCCGTCCACGCCCGGCGCGTATTGGGCGAGCTGCTCGAGCTCCGCCTCGCTGTAGCGCCGGAACAGCGGCCGGTCGGGGTCCCGGGTGTCCCGCGGCTCGTCGAGCAGGACGATCCGGCCCGCCAGCGTGCCGCGCACGCGGTCGAGGTCCGCGTCCGACTCCAGCTTGGTGCGGACCACCGCGCCTCGCCGCGGACCGTCGGTGCCCGGCGTCCAGGCCCGCGGCAGCGCGATCAGCGGCGCGGCCGAGGGCGACACCATGTGCACGACCGCGCGCTCGTAGGTCCACCCGCGCCCGAACGGGCCCCAGGGCTCGAGCCGCGCCTCCTGCAGCCCCCAGGACTCGAGCTGGCGGCGCGTCCACTCGTTCGCCTCGCGCGCCTGCGGCGAGCCGG
>DATBIZ010000095.1:0-2450 GCA_036556645.1 Vicinamibacteria bacterium
CGAGGATCTCGCCCGCGTGCGCGCTGAAGTTCACCTCGCGCAGCGGTCCCGCGCGCAGGCCCTTCACCACCAGGGCCGGCGCGCCGCGGGCCCCGGCCACGGTGGCCGCCGGCGCTCCACGCTCGCCGCCGGCCATCGCGCGCACCAGGTCCGACGCGCTGACCTCCGCCCCGGGGAACGTCCCGGCGACCTGCCCGTCGCGCAGCACGCTCACGCGCGAGGCCACGCGGCGCACCTCGTCGAGCCGGTGCGAGACGTACACCACCGCGGTGCCCGCGGCCGCAAGGGCCTCGATCTCGGCGAAGAGCCGCTCGGCCTCCGCGTCGCTGAGCGCGGCCGTGGGCTCGTCGAGGATCAGGACCTCGCAGGGCCCGGCCAGCGCGGCGGCGATCTCCACCAGCTGCTGTTGCGCGATCCCCAGCGTGGCGGCCGGGCGGTCCGGGTCCAGCGCAACCAGCCCCACGCGCTCGAGCCGCGCGCGGGCGCGCACGCGCAGCGCGCGGCGGTCGAGCCAGCCCAGCCGCGCGGGCAGCTCGGTGAGGAGCAGGTTCTCGGCCACGGTCAGCGTGCCGACCAGCGCCCGCTCCTGGGTGACCATGCGCACGCCCTGCGCGGCGGCCTCGCGCCGCGTTCGCGGCCTGAAGGGCCGGCCGGCCAGGGTGATCTCGCCTCGATCGGCGGCCACCAGCCCGGCCACGATGCGGCAGAACGTGCTCTTGCCGGCGCCGTTCTCGCCGACCAGCGCGCGCACCTCGCCGCGCCCGACCTCGAGGGAGATGCCGCGCAGCACCGGTCCGGCATACGCCTTGGCCAGCCCGCGGACGGCGAGGGCGGGAACGCTCAAGGCGATCGCAGGGTCTCCGCGGTGACCAGGTCCACCGGCGTCTCGCGGTCGGCGGACGCGGCCTTCCCGCGCAGGATGTCGAGCGCCAGCTCGATGCCGAAGACGGCGAGCTGGTCGGCGTGCTGGTCCACGGTGGCCAGGACGCGGCCCTCGCGCACCAGGTCGCGGACCGCGGAGATGTTGTCGAACCCGACGATCAGCACCTCCCCCGCACGGCCGGCGTCCTTGACCGCGGCCACCGCGCCCAGCGCCATGCTGTCGTTCGCGCAGAGGATCGCCTTCAGCGATGGGTGCTCGCCCAGCTGCGCGGCCGCGACCTGGTTCGCCTTGGCCATCTCCCAGTCGCCCGACTGCGAGCCGACCAGGCGGAGCCCGGCCGCCTTCACCGCGTCCTCGAACCCGAGCCGGCGCTGCACCGCGTTCTCCGCGGTGGGCAGCCCGCCCACGATCGCGACCGGGTCGCCCGCGCGCAGCCGCCTCGCCAGGGACTCGCCGGCCAGCCGCGCGCCCTTCCGGTTGTCCGGCCCCACGAAGGGGACCTTCAGCCCGCGCTCGGCCAGCACCGCGGCGTCGAGGCGGTTGTCGATGTTCACCACCACGATGCCGGCCTCGGCCGCGCGCCGCACCGCGCCCACCAGCGCCTTCGAGTCCGCCGGCGCGAGCACGATCGCATCCACCCTCTCGGCCGCCATCTGCTCGACCAGGTCCACCTGCCGCGAGACGTCGAGCTCGTCCTTGATCCCGTTGGCGATCAGGTCGTAGTCGCGCGCGTGGCGCGCCTGGTGGTCGCGCGCGCCCTTCTCCATGGTCAGGAAGAACTCGTTGGCCAGCGACTTCATCACCAGCGCGATCCGGGGGCGGCGCTGGCCGGCGGGCGGGTCCTCGCGGCCGCACCCGAGCAGGCCGAGGAGGGCGGCGAACGTCGCCAGGGCCCGCGTCACATCCGGAAGACGCCGAACCGGGGCTCGGGGATGGCAGCGTTGACCGCCGCGGAGAGGCCGAGGGCGAGCACGGTGCGCGTATCGGAGGGCGGGATCACGCCGTCGTCCCACAGCCGCGCGGTCGAGTAGTAGGGGCTGCCCTCTTCCTCGTATTTGGCCAGGATCGGCGCCTTGAAGGCCGCGATCTCCTCGGCCGACATCGCGCGCCCCTGGCGCTCGCGCTGCTCCTGCTTCACCTGCGCGAGCACCGACGCCGCCTGCTCGCCCCCCATCACCGAGATGCGCGCGTTGGGCCACATCCAGAGCTGGCGCGGCGAATAGCCGCGGCCGGCCATGCCGTAGTTGCCGGCGCCGAAGCTGCCGCCGATGACCACCGTGAACTTCGGCACCTGCGCGTTGGCCACCGCGTGCACCATCTTCGCTCCGTCCTTGGCGATGCCCTTCTGCTCGTACTCCTTGCCCACGATGAAGCCGGTGATGTTCTGCAGGAAGACGAGCGGCACCTTCCTCTGGCTGCACAGCTCGATGAAGTGGGTGGCCTTGAGGGCGCTCTCGGAGAAGAGCACGCCGTTGTTGGCCAGGATGCCCACGGGCATGCCCATGAGGCGCGCGAAGCCGGTGACCAGCGTCGGCCCGTAGAGCGCCTTGAACTCGTCGAAGCGGCT
>DATBIZ010000096.1:0-2599 GCA_036556645.1 Vicinamibacteria bacterium
CGGAAACCGCTTCACCACCCTCGACCAGATCACGAAGGACAACGTCGCGCGCCTGGCCCCGCGCTGGACGTATTCGCTCGGCGCGACGTCCCGCCTGCAGGTGACGCCGGTGGTCGTGGACGGGGTGATGTACGTGACCAGCGGCAACGAGTGCCACGCGCTCGACGCCGGCAGCGGCCGGCTCCTCTGGCAGTACCGGCGCCCCCGGCAGAAGGACATCCCCGGCGACGCCGGCGGCGGCATCAACCGCGGCGTGGCCGTGGCCGGCGGCCGCGTGTTCATGGTCACCACGCATGCGCACCTGATCGCGCTCGACGGGGCGACCGGCGCGCTGCTGTGGGACACCGAGATGGCCGACTGGCGGAAGAACTACGGCGCCACCTCGGCGCCGCTGGTGGTGGGCGATCTCGTGGTCACCGGCACATCGGGAGGCGACGAAGGCGTGCGCGGCTTCCTGGCCGCGTACGACCAGGCGAGCGGGCGCGAGGTGTGGCGGTTCTGGACCGTGCCCCTGCCGGGACAGCCCGGCTCCGAGACCTGGATCGGCACCGACGGCGAGCACGGCTGCGCGACGGCCTGGTTCACCGGCACCTACGACCCCGCCCTCGACACGCTCTACTGGCCGACGGGCAACCCGTGCCCCGACTACGACGGCACCCAGCGGCAGGGAGACAACCTGTACTCGGACTCCATCCTCGCGCTCGACCCGAAGACCGGCCGGCTCAAGTGGCACTTCCAATACACGCCGCACGACGTGTGGGACTGGGACGCGCAGCAGCCCGCGGTGCTGGCGGACGTGACCTGGGAAGGCTCACCGCGCAAGGTGCTGCTCCACGCGAACCGCAACGGCTTCTTCTACGTGCTCGACCGCACGAACGGGAAGCTGCTGCGGGCGACGCCGTTCGTGAAGAACCTGACCTGGGCGCGCGAGATCGGCCCCGACGGCCGGCCGGTGCTGATCCCGGGCCAGGAGCCCAAGCCCGACGGCTACAAGGCCTGCCCGGCGGTGGAGGGCGCCACCAACTGGTTCTCGACCGCCTTCGACGCCTCGCGCAACCTCTACTACGTCCAGACGCTGGAGAAGTGCACGGTCTACACCCTCACGCCGCAGGAGTGGCAGGCGGGCCGCTCGTACTTCGGCGGCTCCACGAAGAACGTGCCCGGCGAGCGGGGCCAGAAGATCCTGCGCGCGCTCGACGTGGCCACCGGGCGCGCGGCGTGGGAGCTGCCGCAGACGGGCGCGGCGGAGAGCTGGGGCGGGGTGCTCGGCACCGCCAGCGGGCTGGTGTTCGTGGCCGAGGACGGCGGCTCGCTGATGGCCGTGGACTCCGCGAGCGGCGAGCCCCTCTGGCACTTCCAGGCCAACACGCTCTGGAAGGCCTCGCCGATGACCTACCGGTTCGACGGCAGGCAATACGTGGCGATCGCGGCCGGCCCGACCATCCTCGCGTTCGCGCTGGTGGACTGAGGAGGCGGCCTCGGCGCGTCCGCGTCCGCGTGCGCGGAGCAGGATCCTGCGCTAAGGTGGTTCCTTGGCTCCGACCCTGGCGAGGTTCCCCATGCGCGTAGCGGTCCTGGCGGTGCTGGTGTCGTTGGCACAGGTGACGTGGTCGTGGGCGGCCGACGAGCGCGGGCGCCGCGACCGGCGCGGCGACGACATGCGCGAGATGCGCGAGGCGCTGGCCACGCTGTCCGCGGTGATCGAGGCGGCCTCCCGGCCGGCCAGCCGGGTGGACGACGCGCCCTGGTTGATCAGGGAATCCCTGAAGAGCGGGGTCATCGACCCGGTCGCCATGGGTGCGATCGTCCGCTGGTTCCTGTACGAGAAGGAAGAGAAGGTCGCGGGCGCGCTGGCGGACGCCCTCGACGAGCTGGCCCCCCGCCTCCAGGGCGTGGACGGCCACCACTACGGCGCGGCCGCGCGCAGCGTGATCGGCGCCTTCCAGGGCGCGCTGCGCGACGCGGAGCACAACCGCCGGCGCAACGGCGACGCGGTCCTGCGCGACGTGAAGCCCGCGATCGACGCAGCCGTGGACGCGCTGCGCGAGGCGCAGGAGCGGCTGGAGGGGGCGCCGGCGCCGGAGCCGCGTACCGAGCAGCCGCTGCCGTAGCAGCGCGAGGACGCGCGCGAGCCCGCCTGCCCCCGAGCAGGAGCCTCCAGTCGGCCACCGGGGCGCGTCTCATGACGTGCCACTGCTGGGCAACGACGTGCCAACTGTTGCCGTGACCCAGCTCGCGGGTCGCGTCTGCAGCGCCTCCGGGAGCGGCGCGTCCCTTGCACACTTTCCGTCCGCGCCGCGCGGACCCTTCCGCGCGGACTTCGAGACGGAGGTGCTTCATGCGACCAAGGACCAGCGCCGCTGTTGTCGGCGCGTGTGCCCTGCTTATTTCTCTGAATTCTGCCTCGGCCGACGGAACCTATTCCGACCACGACCAGTCCGGTTTCTTTCTCGGTGGTACGGCGCAGATCGCAGAGGATCCTGAGAACCCGGCAAACGACGTGATCCGGATCGACACCGGCGCCGCTCCATTCTTCGGGACCGTGTCGAGGCGGGTCAGCGCGAAGATCCACCAGCTGGACAACATGCTGAGCTTCAAA
>DATBIZ010000097.1:0-1902 GCA_036556645.1 Vicinamibacteria bacterium
CCGAGCACCCGCGCCCGCGAGAACGCCACGCGCTCGTGCAGCGTGTTCGGCCCGTGACGGGCGCGGCGCGCCGCGGCTTCGCGGGTGGCGAGCCCGTCCAGGCCGCCGCCGAGCCGCCGGGCCAGCTCGGCGGGGGCGAGCGACCCGTAGGCGGCGGGGTCTTCGGCGGCCGCGGTCACTGGTCGAGCAGCGATGCCCAGAAGCCGACCATCTTCCACGCCTCGCGGAGGCTTCCCGCCGGCCGCGCCTCCGCATGCGTCAGCGATGCGCTGACCAGCAGCTCGACGTGGACCTTCCCTTCGAGGTGGCGGGCGAGCAGCCGCGACTCGAGGGACGGGATCACGTTGTCGGCCGCGCCGTGGAGCAGGAACACGGGCGCCGCCGGAGCCGGCGACCGCTCCGGCGAGAGCGCGGGATCGGTGGCCACGCCGTCGAGGTGCGGGAGCAGGATGCGCCCGAGGTCGGCCACCCGGCGCCGGTTGACCAGGCCGAGCAGCGTCGCGGCCGGCTCCGGAAGGGCGCGCTCCTTCTCCCGCGCGCGCTCGAACAGCGACGCCGCGCGCGCCTTGTCCACCGCGTCGGTCTGCGACGCTTCGAGGAACGTGAGGATCCCGTCGCGCAGCGCCTCGGCCTGCTCGGCCGGCGCCACCGCGCCGGCCAGCGCGAGCAGCACGATCGCCAGCCCGTAGTCGTGGGGGGCGCGGACCGTCCCGTCGGCCAGCGCGCCGGTGCAGAGATAGCGCAGGGTGCGGGGCAGGTCCCCGTACCCGCCCACCGAGAGCACGAACGCGACGCGGTCGCGCAGGGCGGGCCGTCCCGCCGCCACCACCGCCAGGCCGCCGGCGAAGCTGATGCCGGCCACGCCCACCCTCCCGTCCGCGGCGAGCCCGCTCGCGCCCGCGAGCCACACCGCCGCGTCCTCGATCATGTCGGCCGTGCGCGCGGTGACGTGGTAGCGGACGAGGTCGGGCAGCTCCACGGCGAGCACCGCATAGCCGCGGGAGGCCAGGTGTCCCGCGAAGTCGCCCAGGCGCGGCTCGTCGAGGCCCGCCGCGTGCACGCCGGGCGCGAGGAGCAGCGCGCGCCGGGGGCGGCCGCTCGGCAGGTACAACCGTCCCCGAAGCGCGCCGGTCCGGCCGGGGACGGTCCGCTCCTCGACGCGGAACGCGCCCGCGCCCGCGCTCGCGAGGCGGTGCGGCCAGCCGTCCACGCCCGCGGCCAGGATCACGAGCCCGGCCGCGCGCGCGTAGCGGGGCACCACGGCCGCCGCGGCGGCGAGCGCGAGCAGCGCGGCCAGGAGCACCGGCCGCCGCCGAACGCCCCGGCGCCCGCGGCCGGACGCCCGGGCGGCCACCGCGGCGCGCACGTGTCGCGCTACGCCGCCGCCGGGTGGGCGGGCTCCGGCTTCTCGGGCACCTCGTTGAGCGTGGCCTCGGTCAGCAGCAGCACGCCCGCGACGGAGGCCGCGTTCTCGAGGGCCACCCGGACGACCTTGGTCGGGTCCACGATGCCGGCCTCGAGCAGGTCCACGTATCCGCCTTTCGCGGCGTCGAACCCGAACGCGCCCGTGCCCGAGCGCATGCGGTCCACCACCACGCCGCCGTCGACGCTGGAGTTCTCCGCGATCTGCCGCGCGGGCGACTCCAGCGCGCGCTTCAGGATCTGCACGCCCGTGCGCTCGTCGCCCGCGCAGGCGGCCTCCTCCTGCGCCACCGCCTCGATCGCGCGCAGCAGCGACAGCCCGCCGCCGGGGACGATCCCCTCGGCCACCGCGGCCTTGGTGGCGCTGATCGCGTCGTCGAACGCCTCCTTGCGGCTCTTCAGCTCCGCCTCGGACGGCGCGCCCACCCGGATCACCGCGACGCCGCCGGACAGCTTGGCCAGCCGCTCCTCGAGCTTCTC
>DATBIZ010000098.1:0-2263 GCA_036556645.1 Vicinamibacteria bacterium
AGGGCCGCCTCTGGGAGGTGCAGAGCGAGAGCCGCTTCGGCGACGCCAAGGCGCGCTCCGTGATGGACGACATGTCGCGGGCGTTCGCGGGCGCCGACGCGGTCGTGCACACGGTGGACGTGAACGGCCTGGTGGCCCGCGGCGACCCCGCGGACACGGTGCCCGGCATGCGCGTCGGCAGCGGCCGCGAGTCGCTGAACCAGATCGCGGGGCTGACCGGCGGCCGGGTGATCAGGGACACCAACGACGTCGCCGCCGCGCTGGGCGAGCTGGCGGCGGCCAGCCGCCGCTACTACGTGCTGGCCATCGAGCCGGTGGCCAAGGGGCCGGGCAAGTTCCACCGGTTGAAGGTGCGCGTGAAGGGACGCGGCCTCGACGTGTCGCACCGCACCGGGTACCTCGAGCCCACGGCGGCCACCACCGTGGACGCGTCGGCCGGCCGGATGCAGGCGGCGGAGGCGATCGCGAAGGGCCTCACCGGCGGCGAGCTGGACGTGCGCGCGGTGGCGGTGCCCTACCGCGACGCGGAGGGACGCGTCGCGCTGCCGGTGGTGATCGAGGTCGCAGGCGAGGGCCTGCTGCCGCCCGACGCCAAGGGCGACGTGCCGCTCGAAGTCTACGGCTACGCCTTCGACGAGAAGGGCACGGTCGTGGACCTGATGGCGCTCACGCCGACGGTGACCGTCGAGAAGCTCGGCGCGCGCGTGCGGCAGAGCGGCCTGCAGTTCCACACCTCGTTCGCGGTCAAGCCCGGCCGCCACGACCTGCGCTTCCTGGTCCGCGACGCCTCCACCGGCCGCATGGGCTCGCGCCGCATGGAGGTCGTGGTGCCCTCGTTCGCCGCGGGGACGGTGGCGCTCTCGCCGCCGCTGTTCATGTCCGATCCCGCTCCGCGCGTGGTGCTGCAGACGCCGACCCGCAACAACGCCACGCCCGAGATGCCGTTCCGCGTGGATACGGACCTGTTCACGCCGCAGGGGATCCCGCGCCTCCAGAACGGCCGCGCGGATTCGGTGTGCGTGCTCGCGTTCAGCCCCACGCCCTTCGACGCGAAGACCTCGTTCCAGCTCTCCGCCCACCTGAGCGACGAGCACGGCGGCCGGGTGCCGCTGGGCGCGCCGCTCGCCCTGTCGAGGGTGGTGGGCGAGCCCGACGGGTTCCGCCGCTTCGTGCTGAAGCTGACGCCCACCGGCGTGCCGCCGGGGCAATACACGTTCCGGGTCAAGATCAAGGACCCGCTGGCCGCGGAGGCGGCGGAGTCGGCCACGGTGGTCGAGATCCGCTGAACCGTCCCTCCGGTTGTGGTAAGAGTCTCTGAACCACCGGAGGTCTTCTATGCCGCGACTGGCATCCACGTTCCTGGCCGTGTCCCTTCTCGCCGCCGCGGCCTTCGCCGCCGAACCGAAGGCGCCGGACCTCGCGGCGGAGGTCGACAAGGGCGCGAAGGCCTTCAACGCCCGGGAGATCGCCTACTACGAGCAGGCGCTGCTGCCCGACGCGGTGCTGGTCGCCGACGACGGCGCGATCTTCGCGGGCAAGGAGCGCGTGCTGAAGCACTTCACGCGCGTGTTCGGGATGACCCCCGCGCGGCAGATCGCGGTGACCGATGTGACGAGCAGCGGTCGCGGCGACACCGCGTGGGCGCGCTTCAAGTGGACGCTGACCGGGCCCGAGGCGAGCCGGGCCGGGGTGACGAGCACGGTGTACGTGCGCGAGGGTGGCCAGTGGAAGGTCGCGCTGATCCACAACACGCGCTCCGCCCACGGCGCCCCGGCGGCCGCGCCGCACAAGCACTGAGCGCGTGAAGGCCGCCGCCGCTCGTCGGCCGCCGGCCCTGTCCTGACGGGATGCCGCTGAAGCCGGCGCTCTGGGCCTCGGTGGTCCCTCGTCACCCCGGAAGGCGCAAGCCGAACCACTACGCCGAGATGGCGCGCGTGGCCTGGCGCAACCGCGACCAGCTCCCCTACGCCTGGCGCATCCTGCGCCACGGCGTCTGCGACGGATGCGCGCTCGGCACCGCCGGCCTGCGCGACTGGACCCTCGACGGCGTGCACCTCTGCATGGTCCGCCTCGAGCTGATGCGGCTCAACACCGCGCCCGCGCTCGACCCGGGCGTGCTCGGCGACGTGTCGCGCCTCGCGCCTCTCGATTCGCGCGCGCTGCGCGCGCTGGGCCGGCTCCCCGAGCCGATGATCCGGCGCGCCGGCGAGAAGGGCTTCCGCGTGGCGTCCTGGGACGAGGCCTGCGACACGGCCGCGGCCGC
>DATBIZ010000099.1:0-2546 GCA_036556645.1 Vicinamibacteria bacterium
GCGCGGGCGAAGGCGATGGGGTCCAGGCCGGCGTGCCGGCGGAACCGGTGGTCCTCGACCGCGACCGCGGCGTTGCGCAGGTGCGGCGAGATCTCCTGGAGCTTCACGTCGCGCCGGTGCTCGTCGAGGGGGAACCACGGCTTGCCGTCCGCGGTGTAGAACACCGTGTCGCCCACCCCGCGCGTGAGCCGGTAGATCGCCCACCCGTGCCGGCCGAACCACCAGGTGAGGCCGATGGCCGCGAACGCGGAGCCGAAGATGAGGAGGGCGGCGATCCAGTCCTGGATGGACCGCGGACGGGCCAGCGCGCGACGTAACCCGGACTGAATCCCGCCCATCCTGGATCAGGTTACCGCGTCGAGCCGGTGGGGGTGCCACCCTCCTTGCCATTCCTTGACACCCTTTTGCTTGACGCGTCAAGCATCTGGCGGCTACCTTCCTCCCTCGTGACCCAGCCCCAGAGCGCGATCCAGCGGGAGATCCGCCAGCGCCGGCCGTTCCAGTCGCGGTCGCAGGAAGGCGTGATCGCCCTGCTGCGGACCGCGGACGTGGTGCGGCGCGTGCTCGCGCGCGTGGTCGAGCCGCACGGGATCACGCTGCAGCAGTACAACGTGCTGCGCATCCTGCGCGGCGCGGGCGCGGAGGGGCTGCCGACGCTCGAGGTGGGCGAGCGGATGATCGAGCAGACGCCGGGCGTGACCCGGCTGCTCGACCGGCTGGAGGCGAAGGGGCTGGTGCGCCGGAAGCGCTGCCCGCACGATCGACGGCAGGTGCTCTGCTTCGCCACGCCCGCCGCGCGCCGCCTGGTGGACCAGCTCGACGCGCCCATGGACCGCGCGGACCGGGACGCGCTGCGCGCGCTGGAGACGGGGGAGCTCGACGCCCTGCTGCGCGCGCTCGACCGCGTCCGGTCCGGGCACGCCCCGCGCGGTCACGCGCCCCAAGATCGCTCTCGTGCACACGCCCTGAAACCAACCTAGGAGGAGACATGAACATGTTGAACATCGTGCGGCCGAAAACGGCCGCGATCGCCCTCGTCGCCGCGCTCGCCGCCTCGTCGGCGCTCGCCGGCGAGACCTTCGTCGTGGACCCCCCGCACTCGGAGGCGGCCTTCCAGGTGCGGCACTTCGTCACCAAGGTGCGCGGCCGCTTCAACGACTTCACCGGCACGATCAACGTGGACCGCGCCAACCCGGCGGCCTCGTCGGTGGAGCTGAAGATCAACGCCGCCAGCCTCGACACCGCGCACCCCGGGCGCGACAAGCACCTGCGCTCGGCCGACTTCTTCGACGTGGAGAAGTTCCCGGAGATCACCTTCCGCAGCACGAAGATCGTGCCGCGCGGGCAGGACCGCTACGACGTGACGGGGAGCTTCACCCTGCACGGCGTCACCAGGGAGATCACGGTGCCGGTGAGCTTCCTCGGCTTCATGGGCAGCGGCCCCACGGAGAAGGCCGGCTTCTCGGCCGACTTCACCCTGAACCGGAAGGACTACGGGATCGTGTGGAACCGCGCGCTCGACACCGGCGGCACCGTGCTCGGCGACGAGGTGTTCGTGAGCGTCAACGTGGAGGCGAACCCGCCCAAGCCGGCCCCGCCGGCCGCGCCGGCCACGAAGTAACGTCCTGGACGCTCGCGCCGGGGGGGTGCGCCTCCGCACCCCCGGCGTGGGCTGGCGGGCGGCCTCTCAGGCGAGCAGCGCGGACAACGAGACCAGGTCCACGGGCTTGACCAGGTGGTCGCGGAACCCGGCGGCGCGCGTGCGGTCGCGGTCGCCGGCCTGGCCGTAGCCGGACAGCGCGATCAGCACGACGCCGGACAGGCTCGCCTCGGCCCGCAGCCGCTCCGCGACCGCGTAGCCGTCCATGTGCGGCAGGCCGATGTCGAGCAGCACCACGTCCGGCCGCAGGCGCAGCGCGCGCTGCACCGCCGTCGGTCCGTCGTGCGCGACGTGCACCTCGTGCCCCCAGCCGACGAGCGCCTCGGACAGCGTGCGCGCCGCGTCCACGTTGTCGTCCACCAGCAGCAGGCGCCGGGGCGCGGTGGCGCGCGTGGGCGCGGGCGGGCGGTCCTCCGCGGGCGCGGCAGCCGCCGCGTCCGCGCGCGGCAGCTCGACCAGGAACTCGGTGCCCTGGCCCGGTCCGGCGCTGTGGGCCCGCACCGCGCCGCCGTGCATCTCCACCAGGCGGCGGACCAGCGTCAGCCCGATCCCCAGCCCGCCCTGCGCGCGGTCCAGCGACCGGTCGCCCTGCATGAACAGGTCGAAGATCCGCGGCAGCATCGCCCCGGCGATGCCGACCCCGGTGTCCGACACGCCGATCGTCACCCGATCGCGGGAAGCCTCCGCCCACAGCCGCACGCGCCCGCCCGGCTCGGTGAACTTCGCGGCGTTGTGGAGCAGGTTCAGCAGCACCTGCTCCATGCGCACCGGGTCGGCCGCGATCCACAGGCCGGAGGGCACCCCGGTCGCGACCTCGATGCGCCGCCCCTCGAGCAGCGGCCGCGCCGTCTCCAGCGCGCGCGCCGTCACCGCCGCCACCTCCACG
>DATBIZ010000100.1:0-8237 GCA_036556645.1 Vicinamibacteria bacterium
AGGAGCCGCTCGCCCAGCAGCTTGGACATCCCGTACGCGGTGCGCGGCCGGGCCGGCTCGTCCTCGCGCATGGGGCCGCCCGTGGTGCGGCCGTAGGCGAACACGGAGGAGGCGAACACGGCACGGGGCACGCCCGCGCGCCGCGCCGCCTCGAGCACCGCGGCGGTGCCGGCCACGTTGGTGCGCAGCACGTCCAGGGTCGTCCCCGGCGTGTGGTGCTTCTCCGCGGCGAAGTGGAAGAGCCCGGCCGCCCCTTCCAGCGCGGCCCGGAGCGGCTCGGGGGGATCGGCGCCGAGCTGATGGCGGAGGAGGCGCACGCGGGAGCCCAGCGACGTCACCGCCTCCGCGGAGCCGGAGCGGAGGCTGTCCAGCACGACCACCTCGCGCGCGCCTTCGGCCAGGAGCCTCTGCACGAGGTGCGAGCCGATGAAGCCGCAGCCGCCGGTGACCACGAGCCGCGCGCCGGGCAGGGAGCCTTCCGCGTTCATGCGACCGCCCACTCTACCTCCACCGGCCGGCGCGGCGCCAAGCGCGCGGTCGACCGTGACGCCGCCCGCGGCGCCTGGAGGGTGTGCCACCCGGACGCGCCCGCGGAAGTGCGTCCGCTTCCAGGCTCAGCGGCGCCGCCGCCCGCCGCCTCAGCCGAGCCCGAGCAGCGAGGCCGACGCGCGCAGGTACTCCGCGTAGCGCGAGGCGCTGGAGGCGGCGAGGCCCGCGAACAGGAGGCCGGCGGCCCAGGCACCCTGCCGCCCGCGCCCGGCGACGTCGGCCAGGGCGGCGCCCGCGCAGAGCGCCACCAGCGGCGCCGCGAACTCGATCTCCTTCAGGTCGCGGAACAGCCCGCCGCCGAACGCGCGCAAGGCGAAGAGCGTGGCCACCGACAGCGCGTACGCGGTCACCACGCGGAAGGCGGGCGCGGCCGCGCGGCGCCGCAGCAGCACGAAGCCGGCCACCGCCAGCGCGGGGAAGCCCCATCCATAGAAGATGGGGATCCGGCGGAGGGCCTCCCGCAGGCCGCCCTGACCGGCGTCCGCTTCCGCGGCCATGCGCTGCCCCCCGAGCGCCGCCGGCAGGATCTCGCGGAGGAAGACCACCACGAAGTCCGCGTACAGCCAGGCGAGGGTGACGGCGAGGGCCAGCGCCCAGCCGGCCAGCAGCCGCCCCGCGAGGTGGCGGCACAGCAGGGCCGACCATCCGGCGAACAGGGTCAGGTTGAACAGGCTCGAGATGTAGGTGAGGAACGCGGCCAGCGTCGCCGCCGCCTGCCCCAGCCACCGACGCGCGCTCTCCGGGCGCAGCGCCATCGCGGTCGCGGCCAGGATGGACAGCAGGTCGAGGAAGTGGCCCGCGACCGTGGACCACATCGCGAGCAGCAGCCGGCTGTAGAGGGGCGGCAGCAGCACGGCGACCACCGAAGCGGCGAGCGCGGTGCCCGAGCCGAGCACGAGGCGGCCCAGCGCGAACACCGCCACCGCCTCCGCCGCGGCGCAGAAGAGCGCGACGTGCTTGATCGCCTCCACGATGCGCTCCTCCGGCAGCGCGCCGAAGGGCAGGAAGAACACCGGCGCATAGGGGAACGCGTACTTGCGGCCGCCCACGATGCGCGGATAAGCGACGCCGACCTTCACCTGCGCGGCATGGTTGCGCTCGGCCAGCGAGCCCTCCCCCTCGCGCAGCGCGAGCACGTAGCGCAGGTTGTTCCGCACGTCGTTGTAGAAGTACGTGGGATGGAAGAGCGCGGCCCCCTTCAGCAGGTAGCCGGCCAGGAAGACCAGGGGCAGCCAGCGCCCGCGCTCCCACCTCCGGCCCAGCCCGGCGACCAGCGCCGCCAGCAGCACGGCGGGCAGCGCGAGGCGCGCCAGCGCGTGGGCGGCGGCGAAGGGGTCCACGGCCATCCACGCGGCCTCGGCCAGCGCGACCGCGGCCGCCGCCGCCGCGGCCGCGCGCGTGCCGAAGCCCGCGAGCAGCGCGAGCACGAACACGCCGGCCACCAGCACCCGCGGCCCCCAGACGCGCAGGGGGAGCCGCCACGCCAGGCCGTCCACGCGCACCCAGTCCACCGCCACCGCCAGCTCGGGGTCGTCGGCCACCAGCTCGAGCCGCAGCGGCCCGCGGCCCGCCGTCACCGGCAGCGCGTACACGCGGTAGCCGCCGGGGAGCGCCTCGAACGTGCCGAGCGGGGCGCCCCAGGCGAAGACGTGGACGCGCGCCGGATGGTCCAGGAACCGCGCCGCCCGCAGCCGCAGGACGCCGGCGCCCGTCCCCTGCAGCGGCAAGGCGACCCCGGCGCGGCTTCGCGCCCAGCGGAACGTGGTCGGCGGCCGCTCCTCGCTCGGCGTGAAGCCGGAGAGGTACTCGCCGGTGCTCGGCCCGACGTCGAAGGTGAGCGCGCCGCGCGCGCGGGGGGCCAGCGCGAAGAGCCCCTCGGCCGCCGCGAGCAGCGCGGCGAGCGTCGCGGCGCGCCCCAGGCGCTACTCGGGCTTCGCCACGCCGATGACGCCGCAGGCCAGGCGTCCGCCCGCGTTGCCGGTGGGCTGCGTCTTCAGGTCGTCGGCCTTCTCGTGCACGATCACCCCGCGGCCGAGGATCGAGCGCTCGCCCTCGAACCGGAGGTGCGGATCGGTGTAGTCGAGCGCGACCGTGCCGCCCGCGCCCGCCTCCACGTTGCCCATGTCGCCCACGTGCCGCTTCTCGTCGGTGCGCGCGCCGTGCGGGGCGCCGGTCGGGTTGAAGTGGGAGCCGGCCGAGGTGAAGTCGGGAGCGGAGCAGTCGCCGAACTCGTGGACGTGGAACCCGTGCGCGCCTTCGGGCAGGCCGTTCAGCGTGCCCTGGACGTGCACGCCGCCGGGCCGCCGATGGAAGTGGATGGTGCCGGTGACCTTGCCGCCGGGCGCGGCATGCAGGATGGCGATCGCGTGGTCCACGCCGGCCGTCTTCGCGGCCGCCGCGGGCTTCTCCGGAGGGGCCGCCTGGCCGGCGAGCGCGAAGGCCGCCGCGGCCGCCGTGCCGCCGAGGATCGCGGTGAGCTTCATGTGGTCCTCCCTGATGACGTGGTTTCACTATACCCCGGCCCCTCGCGCAGGAAGCCCGCGGCGGCGAGCGCCGCCGGGTAGCCGGCGAGCAGCGCGCCCTTGACCGCCAGCGCCCCCCAGGTGGCGTCGGGCGCGAACAGCGTGGCCAGGTACACGCCGGCGGCCAGCGCCGCCGCCTGCGCCACCCGCCGCCACTCCACCGGCAGCGGATAGAGGCGGCGCGCCAGCAGGAAGCCGGCCGCCGCCATCGCCGCGTAGGAGATCACGGTGGCCCAGGCCGCGCCCAGGATCCCGTAACGGGGCACCAGCGCCAGGTTGGCGAGCAGGTTGGCGGCGGCGGCCAGGGCCGTGATCCGCGGGTAGTGGCGCGTCTGCTTGCGGATGCCGATGCCGACCGAGGTGAGGAGGAACGCCCCGTGGAGCACGTAGGCGAGGGCGACCACCGGGATCACGGCGGCGGCGGGATGGAACGAGGCCGGCGTCATCCGCACGAGCAGCTCGGGGCCGAGCACGGCCACGGCCAGCCCCACGGCCACGAACGCCGCGAACGCGTAGCGCGCGACGCGGGCCAGCGTGGCCGGCGCGTCCTTCTCCGGCAGGCGCGCGTAGACGAAGGGCTGCCAGGCCGGCTCGAAGGCGGAGAGGGGGAACTTCACCAGCGTGCCGAAGCTGTACCCCATCTGGTAGAGGCCCACCTCGGCGCGGGTGACGAACAGGTCGAGGATCTTGCGGTCGGCCAGGTTCTGCACCTGCACCATCAGCCCGTGCGGCACCTTGGGCAAACCGAAGCCGAGCGCTTCGCGCAGCAGGGCCGGGGCGAAGGCCGCGCTCGCGCGCCCTTTCAGCACCGGCAGCAGGGCGGCCGCGTAGACCGCGCTGCTGAGCGCGTCGCTCCACACCACGCCGGCGATGCCCTGCCCGCTCGCGAGGAGCGCCACCTTCAGCGCGGTGTTGGCCAGGTGGCGCAGCACGGACGCCGCGGAGAAGAGGCCGGCCCGCTCCTCGATGCGCAGCAGCGCCGCCGGCACGAAGGCGAGCCCGCTCAGGAACACGTCCGCCGCCACCAGCACCAGCCAGCTCGCGGGCCGGCCGCCGCCGAGCAGCACGCGCGTGAGCGGGCCCGAGACCAGCGCGACCGCGCCGACCATCAACGCGCCCGTGCCCGCCGCGAAGAGCGTGACCGTGCCCGCCAGGCGGCGCCGCGCCTCCGGGCGCTCCAGCTCGTAGTGGATGCGGAAGAAGCCGGCGTCGAGCCCCAGGCGGAAGACGATCTTGGCCATCGCGCCGAACAGCGCGAGCAGGGCGAGGTCCCCGTAGTCCGCCGGCTCCAGGTAGTCGGTGTAGACCGGGATCAGCGCGAAGTTGACCAGGCTGGCGAGCACGTCCGCCGAGCCGTACACGGCCGACTGCGCGGCCAGCTTCCGCAGGTGCGGCAGGACCGTCGCCACCACGCTCGCTCGCGGCTCGTCCGGCAGGCGCCCGCTAGCTGCGGGCCCTGTCGGAGCGGAAGTACTCGACCACGTGGTCGAGGATCTCGTCGAGGTGCACGCGCGGCTCGTAGCCGATCAGCGCGCGCAGCTTGCCGGTGTCGGGCCGCCGCCGCGGCATGTCCTCGAAGCCCTCCTCGTACGCCTTGTCGTACGGCACGAGCACGATGTCGCTCTTCGACCCGGTGCGCTCCTTCACCCGCCGGGCCAGGTCGAGGATCGTGACCTCCTCGCTGCCGTTGCCGATGTTGAACACCTGGCCCACCGCCTCCGGGTGCTCGGCCAGCTTGATCAAGGCGTCCACCACGTCGCTGATGTAGGTGAAGCAGCGGCTCTGGGTGCCGTCGCCGAACACGGTGAGGGGGTGCCCCAGCAGCGCCTGCTTCACGAAGTTGGGGATCACCATGCCGTAGCGTCCGGTCTGGCGCGGCCCCACCGTGTTGAACAGGCGGAAGACGACCACGGGAAGGTGCTTCTCCTTCCAGTAGGCCAGGGCCAGGAACTCGTCGATGGCCTTGCTGCAGGCGTAGCTCCAGCGCCCCTTGCTGGTGGGCCCGAGCACCAGGTCGGCGTCCTCGCGGAAGGGGACCGCGTCGCTCTTGCCGTACACCTCGGAGGTGGAGGCGATCAGGACCTTCTTCTTCTTCTTGTTCGCGTGCTTGAGCACCATCTCGGTGCCGTGCACGTTGGTCTCGATCGTGTTCACCGGGCTCTCCACGATCAGGCGCACGCCCACCGCCGCCGCCAGGTGGAACACCACGTCCGCGCGGTCGATCAGCTCCGCGACCACCGGCTCGTTCATCATGCTGTCCACCACGTAGTGGAAGCGGCGGTCGGCCTTCAGGGGCTCGATGTTGTCGATGGAGCCGGTGGAGAGGTTGTCGAGCACGAACACGGTGTCGCCGCGCGCGAGCAGCGCCTCCGAGAGGTGGCTGCCCACGAACCCCGCGCCGCCCGTGATCAGCACCTTCATCGGCCGTCGTCCATGCTGCCTCCACCCTCGCCCACCGCCACCCGCGGCTGCCGCCGGCGCTCCAGCACCATCTCCGCGGTGCGCGTGGCGCCCAGCCCGTCCACCAGCGCGCGTCCCTGGCGGCTCATCTCCCGGCGCCGCGGCGCGTCGTCGAGCAGCGCGCGCACGGCCGCCAGCAGCGCCTCCTCGCCCACCTCGGGGCCGAGGCCCAGGTAGGCCACGGTCCCGTGGCGCGCGAACTCCCGCATGCGCTTGTCCTCGCGCGCATTCTGGCCCAGCACCACGCCCGGCGTCCCCAGCGCGGCCAGCTCGTAGACGGACATGCCGCCCGATCCCACCACCAGGTCCGCCTCCAGCATCAGCTCCGCGATGTGGCCCCCCGCCTCGTTGATCAAGGGCACCCGGCGCGGCAGCTCGCGCGCCAGCGACTCGAACTCGCGCCGGTACGAAAAGGCGGGGCCGGCCACCGCCACCATCTCCACCGCGGGCGGCAGCGCCTGCAGCGCGCGCGCGGCCTTCAGGGTGAGGCCCTGGGGGTCGCTGCCGCCGAAGCTCAGCAGCACCAGCTCGGGCGCGTCGCGCACCTTCTTCTCCCGCCCGCGGAAGTGCTCGCGGAGGATCGCGTAGGCGGGCCCGCCGTAGAAGCCCTCGGGCGTCTCGCGGTCCTCCTTCATCGTGGAGACGATGACCTGGGCGTAGTGCTCGGTGGTCTCCAGGTCGTCGAGCGCGTCCACCAGGTTCACGGTGGTGGCGCCGAGCCGGCTCAGCTCGGTGAGGTACGCGCGGTCGAGCGCGGGCAGGTCGTTGATCAGGATGGCGGGGGCGAAGTCCCGCACCTCTTCCAGGCAGGCCTCCAGCCGCGCCTCGCGCAGCACGCGCAGGGGGTAGCCGGCCCGCGACACCGCGATCAGGCCCTGCTCGTGCTCCACCCCGCCGCTCATCAGGAAGGCGATCTCCGCCCGGCTCAGCGTGCGCAGCGCCTCCGCGATGGCCAGCGCGCGGAAGACGTGGCCCATGCCCATCCGGGTGCCCCCGTCCACGCGGAAGAGCACGCGCGGCTGGTTCAACAGCCGCTCCGCCATCCAGAAGTCCTCGAGATCGTGCACGGTGAAGCCGGCCCGCTTGTCCAGCACCACGAACGAGACCTTCTCCCCGAAGCGGCTCGCCGCCTCCAGCACCGCGCGGCGCATGGCGACCACGGCGCCGTTCTCCTTGTAGACCGGCGGCTGCTCGTCCCGGCGGCCCGCGCGCGCGAAGAGGGGGAGCAGCCGCCCGCCGTCGGCGCGCCAGCTCAGCGTGCGGTCCTCGGTCACGGAGAGCACGGTGTCGTAGCCGCCGGCCACCAGCTTGTGCACGGCGTCGTCGATGGCCGCCCCGTCGCGGAAGGGCGTGGTGGCCTGCAGCACCACCACCACGTCCGGCTTCTCGCCGCGCGCCTCCATCTCGCGCACCGCGTGCGCGATCACCGGCTTCAGGCTGGGGATGTCGCCGGCGAGGTCGCGCGGGCGCAGGAAGGGCGCCTCCGCCCCCCAGGCCGCGGCGACCTCCGCCACCCGCGGGTCGTCGGTGGAGACCACGATCCGGTCCACGGTGGCGGCCGCGCGCGCCGCCTGCAGCGTGTGCGCGAGCAGCGGGCAGTCGCCCAGCCGCTTGATGTTCAGGTACGGCACGTGGTCGGTTCCGCCGCGGGCGGGCACCACCGCCAGCACCCGCGGCCCGTCCTTCACACCATCTCCCAGGTGAGCGTGGTGTCCTCGGGGATGTCCACCTTCGCCACCCGCCCGACCACGAGGTCGAGGTGCTTGGCGCCGATGCCCGTGCCCGGGCGCTTGTAGGTCAACATCGCGCGCGTGATCGTCTGCCCGCGCGCGATGCGGGTGGCCGAGGTCACGCTGCGCCGCGCGTAGAGGAAGGCCTCGCGCTCGAGCGGCTCCAGGCCCTTCACCCCCCGGCCCAGCGCCTTCTCCACGGTGCGGATGCCCTCCACCATCGCGCGCGTGTCCGCGGGGTCCACCGAGAGGTGGTGGTCCGGCGACCCCGGCAGCGTCTTGTCCACCGTGTAGTGCTTCTCGACGATGGTGGCGCCGAGCGCCACCGCGGCCTGGGGCACGCTGATGCCGAGCGAGTGGTCCGAGAGCCCCACCGGCACCTCGGGGAACGCGCGCATCAGGTGCTCCATCATCCGCAGGTTGATCCCTTCCGGGGGACAGGGGTACTTGAGCGTGCAGTGCAGCAGCGCGACCTCTTCGTTGCCCGCGCGCCGGCAGACCTCGAGCGCCTCCTCGACCTCGGCCAGCGTGGACGTGCCCGTGGACAGGATCATCGGCCGGCCCACGCGCGCCGCGCGCTCGATCAGCCCGTGGCAGGTCAGGTCCGCCGAGGCGATCTTGAACGCGGGCACGCCGAGCGACGCCAGGAAGTCCACCGCCTCGTCGTCGAACGGCGTGGAGAAGGCGGTGAGGCCGACGGCCCGGGCATGGGCGAGCAGCGCGCGGAAGTCGTCGTCGCCGAGCTTGTCCAGCCGGTCGAAGGTGTCCCACTGCGAGCCGCGCGGGTCGTCCTTCTCCACCCAGTAGCGCGGCGCCACCCGCGTGGAGATCTTGCCCGCGGTGTAGCTCTGGAACTTGATCGCGTCCGCGCCGGCCTCGCGCGCCGTCTCGATCAGCCGGTACCCGAGCCGCACGTCGCAGTTGTGGTTGACCCCCGCCTCCGCGATCACGTAGCAGGGATGCCCCTTCCCCACCA
>DATBIZ010000101.1:0-2536 GCA_036556645.1 Vicinamibacteria bacterium
CACGCCGGTGCCGGAGCTCCAGTTCTCGTGGCAGGACGACCACGCGGTCTCGACCGAGCGGATCGGCTGCCGGCCGGTGTCCGACGACTTCGAGCGCAGCGAGACCACGGAGTGGGGCACGATCCGCGGCTGGGACGGCCCGAGCCATCCCGCGAGCATGTCCCTGGCCGGCGGGACCGCGCACTCCGGCGCGCGCGCGGTCGAGCTGCGCTATGCCGAGGGCGCGCGGGGCGCCGGTTACATGTTCAAGCACTTCGCCGGCCAGGCGCGCGCATATCACCGCTGGTACCAGCGCTGGTCCGAAGGCTTCCGCTTCGAGCCCTCGGGCACCGGGATGACCGGGCTGCGTCCCTATCGCGGCGACCCGCAGTTCTTCGCGTTCACGCACGGGGAGCCCGCCGAGCTCACGCTGCAGGCGCAGGTGGTCGAGGAGGCCGCGTGGGGCGCGCTGAACTACCGGCAGAACCTCGGCGACCCAGTGCGGTTCGAGCCGGGTCGGTGGTACTGCCTCGAGGTGATGGTCGCGCTGAACACGCCGGGGCTGGCCGACGGCGAGCTCGCGGCGTGGATCGACGGCGAGTTGAAGCTCTGGCATCCGGGCCGCCGCTTTCTCGGCCTCGACCCGTCGGATCCCGCCCCGCCGCACGCCCGCCTCGAGAGCGCGTTCATCGCCGGGCACTACGGCGGGCTCACGCTGGTGCCGCAGCCCCAGCAGTCCTGGCACGACGACCACGTCGTCTCCAGCGAGCGGATCGGCTGCCTGCCGCCGGCCGGCACTCCCTAGCTGAGCTACGGGCGCCCGGTCGCGACCGTCACGTCGTCGATCCACAGCGACTGGGCCGCCGGCGAGCCGTCGCCGATGTAGGGCGCGATCACGATCTGGTTGAAGCGCATGTCCGGGTGGGCCCCGGTGCGCAGGAGCACGTTGCCGTGGTCGATCAGCGCGCGCCGGTCCAGCCAGTAGCGCACGATCCCGTCGTTCACGCCCCGGCCGTCCACGATCGAGTTCAGCTTGAAGAAGGCCTCGACCAGGTGCCAGTCGCCCTGGTACGCCGGGCCGGGCGCGCGCGTGAACTGCGGCGCGGCCGCCGTCCACTTCTTCTCGTTCACGTACCGTCCGTCGGCCCGGTAGCAGTGGTCGGGATGGCCGTCGCTGGAGCCGTTGCAGCCGGCCACCGCGCGGTGCTCGGTCACGCGGGTGAGGTCGCGGCCGGCGCCGGCCTGGTCCACGTTCTTGCCGTCCTGGAGCGCGAGGCGCGGCGTGCCGCCGTTCTGCTCCACGTAGGCGGTGAGGTGCGTGAAGGACAGGCCCTCCCAGTCGCCGTCGCGCGTGGTCAGCAGGTGGAACTCGTGCGGGTGGTACGGCTGGAGGGAGCCGACCCACTCCGCGCCGTACCGGACCCGGTAGCTCAGGTAGACCGCGTCGGTCGGCGCGAACTTCCGCCGCAGGCGTGACGCGGCCGTCGGCTTGGCCGCGCCCTTCTCGAACCGGTACTCGAGCGACCGCCCGCCGCTGGCCCCCGCGCTCGAGAGCAGCGGAGCCGTGTCGTCGTACCAGCCGCGGCCGGCGAGGTCGTCGTCCTCGAACCCCTCGCGGATCAGCGTCCGCGGCGCGCTCCCCGCCGCGCTCGAAACGGACGGCTGCGCGATCTGCACGTGGTCGAGCCAGAAGTCGTCCGCCTGCCGCTTGACGTCGCCGACGCCGCCCCAGGTCGGCGCGAACTGGAACTCGCGGAAGCACCCGGGCTCCGGGAAGCGCACGTTCACGTGATCGCCGACCAGGGCTCCGTCCAGCCAGAAGCGCACGATCCCGTCCGCGGCGTCGCCGCGGTGATAGCGGAAGTACAGCTCGATGCTGTGCCAGCGCCCGAGCGCCACCGGCGCCGGCGCCGCGTTCGGGGTGAGCCACCGCCAATCGGCGCCCCACTCCGGCGCCACGCGCAGCTCGTAGGGCCCTCCCGGGGGGCCGTACATCACCGGCACCAGGTTCCCGCAGGCGCCGCCGAGCAGGAAGAAGATCTTGTTCACGTGGCTCTGGTGGCCCTGCCACGGATCGCTCGCCTTCCACCAGACGCCGACGAAGCCCTCGTGGAACGCGGGCGGCAGAGCGCGGTACAGGTTCGCCGGCGCCTCGCCGCCGGCGAAGCCGGCCGGGTAGCGCCATCGGCCCACCGAGGGCGGTGAGGCCGGCGCGTCGGCGACGGCCACCACCTCCGCGTGGCCGTGCGGGTTGTTCACGTCCCAGCCCTCGCCGCGCAGGCCGTCGAGGGGCCACTCGGCCCACACGGTGAAGCCCGGCGGCCGGTGCGTCCAGGCGACCGAAGGCGCCGAAGGCGTGCCCTGCGAGCACGCGATCAGCAGCGCGGCGGGCATGCCGCGCGCGCAGGCGCGGCGCCACGTGGACGGTCCAGGCCGGCGTACCAATGAGGAGACCCGTTTCCCCCATCGTACGCCGGCTGCCGCCCGTCCGGCGGAGCGGCTACGGCTTGCCCGTGCCCACGGTGAGGTCGTCCACCCACAGCGACTGGTCCACCGG
>DATBIZ010000102.1:0-17229 GCA_036556645.1 Vicinamibacteria bacterium
GCGCCTGATCGGCGCGTGGAACCCCCAGCGCGAAGCGTTCCACCCGGAGTGGAAATTCCGGATCGCGGTGGGGCCGCTGTAGGGAGGCCTACGTCCTCCGCACGTCGTACACGTACAGCGTGTCCTGCTCCCTCAAGTAGAGCTTCCCCCCGGTGATCACCGGGTGCGGCCAGCTCGGCTGGCTGACGTTTGGGATCGTGAAGGAGCCCTTCTCGCGGTACGCGGCCGGCGTGGCTTCGATCAGCATCACGATGCCGTTCTGGTAGCGGAAGTACAGGTGGCCGTCGGCGTAGGTGACCGCGGCCGAGCCGCTGCCGGCATTGCGGATGTCGCCGCCCCAGGCGACCTTGCCCGTGGCCAGCTCCACCGCGATGGGGAAGCCGCGGTTGTGGCCGTGGCCGCCGTAGACGTGGTCGCCGACGAGCACCAGCCCCCCGTGGTGGTTCTGCAGGGTGCGCGCCTCGAGGAAATACACCTCGCGCGCCTCCACGCCTCCCGCCGAGGCGGCCAGGCGCAGCAGCACGCTGCCGGCCTGGTAGCCGGTGGAGGCGAACACCAGGTCGTCCTTGACGATCGGCGTGGGAATGTTCGCCACGTCGTTGGCCACGCGGTTGTAGCTCCAGAGCAGCTTGCCGTCGCTCGCGCGCACGCCGAGCAGGCCGCGGCCGCCGAGCTGCACGTATTGGCGGACGCCGCCGGCGCTCGACACGACCACGGACGAGTACCCGGCGCCCTCGCGCCCGCGCGGGCCGGAGGGCGGGGCCGGCGTGCGCCACAGCTCGCGGCCGGTGCGCTTGTCGAGGGCGACCATGTACGCCGCCGGCCCGCCGGGCGTGACCACGACGCGGTCGCCGTCCACCAGCGGCGACTCGCTGAACTTCCACATGGACATCATCCGGCCGCCGAAATCGCGCGGCAGGCTCTTCCGCCAGCGCTCCCGGCCGCTGGCCGCCTCCACGCAGACCAGGTCGCCCTCGGTGCCGATCGCGTAGACCGCGTCGCCGTCCACGGTCGGGGTCCCGCGCGGGCCGCCCATCTGGTCGTCCCAGGTCGGCCCGACGCGCGCGGACCACACCGCACGGCCGTCGGCCTGGCCGAGCGCGACGATCGACTGCACGCCGCCGCGGTCGCCCATCGTGTAGATGCGGCCGCCCGCGACCGCCACGCTGGAGAAGCCGACGCCGAGGCCGTTCGCCTTCCAGGCCAGCGGCGGACCGGACGGCCCCCAGCTCGACAGGAGCCCGGTGTCGCGCGACAGCCCGTCGCGGTTGGGCCCGCGCCACTGCGGCCATTCTCCGGCGCGCGGCGGCGCCGGCGCGGCGAGCGCGATCGCACCCGCGGTGGTGGCGGCACAAACGGCGATCAGGCGTGGGAATCGCATGACGGAGATTGTCGCAAAGGGAGCGGCCGGACGCCTGTAAAACTTTGCGCGCGCCGTTCAAGGCCTTGAAGCCGTCCCGCTCGCGCGGCCACAAGCTTTGACACCGCGCGCCTTGACGCGCCGCACGCGCGCACGGTTAGATCGCGCCTTCATGTCCGGCGCGCGGCGCTTCACCCTCGCTCTCGCGGTCCTGGTGCTCTACGCGCTGCACCAGGACGTCTGGCTCTGGCGCGCGGCCCGTCCGCTGCTCCTCGGCTTCCTGCCCGTCGGCCTGGTCTACCACGCGGCCTACTGCGTGGCGGCGTCGCTCCTGATGGCGGCGCTGGTGCGCTTCGCCTGGCCGCACGGGCTGGAGGCCGAGGTGGACCGGGATGCGCCGCGTTGACGCCCGTACTCATCGTCTTCGCCTACCTCGCGCTGGTCGTCTACATCGGCGTGTTCGCCTTCCGCCATCGCCCGGGCGGCGAGGGCGCGGAGGACTACTTCCTGGCCGGCCGCTCGATCGGGCCGTTCGTGTTCCTGATGTCCCTCTTCGGCGCGAACATGACCGCGTTCGCGATCCTGGGCTCGTCCGGCCACGCCTTCCACAACGGCGTGGTCACGTTCGGCATGATGGCCTCGTCGTCGGCGCTGGTGATCCCGCTGACGCTGTTCCTGATCGGCACGCGCCTGTGGGCGCTCGGGAAGAAGCACGGGTTCATCACCCCGGTGCAGCTCTTCCGCGACCGCTGGGAGTGCGGCCACATCGGCACCGCGATCTTCGCGGTGCAGGCGGCGCTGCTCGTGCCCTACATCGTCATCGGCGTGATGGGCGGAGGCACCACCCTGCAGGCGATCAGCGGCGGGCGGGTGCCGTACTGGCTGGGGGGCGCCGTGGTCGCGCTGGTGGTCATGAGCTACGTGTTCTTCGGCGGCATGCGCGGCACGGCCTGGGTGAACGCGTTCCAGACCACGCTGTTCCTGGCGTTCGGGGCGGCGGCGGTGGCCGTGATCGCGGCGGGGATGGGCGGCTTCCGGTCCGCCGCGGAGTCGCTGCTGGCCTCTCCGGCCACCGCGCCGCTGTTCACGCGCGAGCGCGTCTCGCCGCTCTACTTCTTCAGCTACAGCTTCATCCCCCTCTCCTCGATCGCCTTCCCGCACATCGCGATCTTCTGCCTGACCGCGCGGCGGATGGCGCAGTTCAAGAAGACGGTGGTGCTCTATCCCCTGTGCATCCTGGCCCTCTGGCTGCCCTGCGTGTTCCTGGGGGTGATGGCCAACCGCGCCGCCGACATGCCGGAGCTGCGCGCGAAGCAGGAGGCGCGCCGCACGCTCGCCGCCCAGGGGGCCGCGCTCGACGAGGCCGCGCGCGAGGACCTGCGCCAGCAGATGCGCGCCGACGACGTGCTGGTCCTGCTGCTGAACCGCTACGCGCCGCTGTGGCTGGCCGGCCTGCTGGGCGCGGGCATCGTGGCCGCGGTGATGGCCAGCGACTCGCAGATCCTGGCCCTCTCCACCATGTTCACCGAGGACGTCTTCGCGCACTACGGCGGCAAGGCGCGCTTCGGCGAGGCGGTGCAGGTGCAGATGGGCCGGCTGTTCGTCGTGCTGCTGACCGTCCTCGCGTACGTGGTGGCGCTGCGCGCGCCGGCCTCGATCTTCGAGCTGGCGGTGCAGTACGCGTTCTCCGGCTTCGCCGCGCTCTCGCCCCTGCTGGTGGCCGCGCTCTTCTGGCGGCGGAGCACGAAGTGGGGCGCCCTCGCCGTCGCCGCCTGGACCGCGGCGGCGGTGGTCGCGGTGGCGGCGTTCCAGTACGCGGTGCCGGCGCCGCTCGCCGGCCGGCCCACCGTGATCTGGAGCGCCGGCGGATGGGACGTGCTCGCGCGGACGCCGGGGGGAACGTCCCTGCTCGGCTTCTCGCCGGTGGTGCCGATGGTGGCCGGCTCGGCGATCCTGATGGTGCTGGCCTCGCTGGCCACGCGGCCGCCCGGGGAGGGCACGCTGCGCCGCTACTTCGCGCACCGTTGACAGCATTTGGCGTGGCGGTCACGATAAGCCAGACTTCCTGAGCACCTCATGGAACACAGACCCGCCGCCGGCGCGCCGCCGCGCGCCCACGTGCTCGACGACACGCGGGACGCTCGCTCCGCGCCGCCCGCCGGCCGGCAGGCGCGGCCGGGCGCGAGCGGTCCGCCGGAACACCGGCCCGGCGACCAGGGCCACGGTGGCTTGCCGCCGGAGGACAACGCGGAGAAGCCGAGGCGCCGCATCATGGTCGTGGACGACAACCTCGACTCGGCGGAGACGATGGCGGAGCTGGTGCGGATCTGGGGCTACGAGGTGCGGACCGCGCACGACGGTCCGGCCGCGCTGGACACCGCGCGGGCGTTCCGCCCGCACGTGGTGCTGCTCGACGTCGGGCTGCCGGGCATGGACGGCTACGAGCTGGCGCGCCGGCTGCGCGCGGAGGGGCTCTCGGGCGACCTGCTGGTATCGGTGACGGGCTACGGGCAGGAGGAAGACCGCCGCCGCGCCGAAGAGGCCGGGTTCGACCACCACCTCACGAAGCCGGTGGACCCGGAGACGCTGCTGCGGCTCGTCAGCCAGGCGTGAGCGCCCGCGCCGCTCGCCGCCCCGCGGCCGCGCTGCTCCTGGTCCTCACCGCGTCCTGCGCCCGCGGGACGATGCGGCCGGCACCCGGCGCCGCCACGCTCGGGCCGATACGGGAGCTGGCCACGCCCGCGGCCGCCGGCAGCGGCGAGGCGAACCTGACGACCGCCGGCGGCGTCACCTACCTGAGCTGGATCGAGCCCGGCCCCGACGGGGTTCACGCGCTGCGGTTCTCGACCCGTGACGCCGGCGGCGAGTGGAGCGCGGCGCGCACGATCGCGCAGGGGCGGGACTGGTTCGTGAACTGGGCCGACTTCCCGGCCATGGCGGCGCTGCCGGACGGCACGCTGGCCGCCCACTGGCTGGTGAAGACCGCGCCGGCCACGTATGCCTACGAGGTCCGGGTGGCCCTGTCGCGCGACGGCGGCGCGAGCTGGGGCGAGCCGATCGTGCCGCACCGCGACGGCAAGCCGGCCGAGCACGGGTTCGTCTCCTTCTTCCCCTGGGAGGACGGCCGGCTCGGCCTCGTGTGGCTCGACGGGCGGCACACCGGCGGGCACGCGGCGGGCGGCCCCGGGGCCATGGCCCTGATGCAGGCCACGCTGGGGACCGACGGCGCGCGCGGTGAGGAGACGACGCTCGATGCGCGCGTCTGCGACTGCTGCCAGACCTCGGCCGCGCGCACCGGCGACGGCGTCCTGGTCGCGTATCGCGACCGCTCGGAGCGGGAGATCCGCGACGTCGCGACCGTGCGTTACGCGCAGGGGCGCTGGTCGCAGCCGGTGACGCTGGGCGCCGACGGTTGGGAGATCCACGGCTGCCCCGTGAACGGCCCCGCCGTCGCCGCCGTCGATTCCCGCGCGGCGGTCGCGTGGTTCAGCGCGCCCGGCGAGCAGGGCCGCGTGCAGGTGGCCTTCTCGGCGGACGCGGGGAGGACCTTCGGGGCGCCGATACGCGTGGACGACGGCCGGCCGCTGGGCCGCGTGGACGTCGCGCTGCTCGACGGCGACGAAGCGGTGGTGAGCTGGCTCGAGCTGGGACCGGCCGGCGCGGAGGTGCGCGCGCGGACGGTGGCGCCCGGCGGGACGCGCGGCGCGGCGCTCACGGTGGCGCCGTCGAGCGAGGCCCGCTCGAGCGGCTTCCCGCGGATCGAGCGCGCGGGGGGCGAGCTCCTCGTCGCCTGGCGCGACAGCGGGACGCCGTCCCGCGTGCGCACCGCGGCCGTCGAGGTGCGTTGAGATGCGGAAGAGCGGCTTTCGATCCGTCGACGAGTACATCGCCCGCCAGCCCAGGGAGGTGCAGCCCACGCTGCGGCGGGTGCGGGAGGCGATCCGCAAGGCGATCCCGCGCGCGGACGAGGTGATCAGCTACCAGATCCCCGCCTACAAGCTGGAGGGCGCCGCCGTGGTGTACTTCGCCGGGTGGAAGGCCCACTACTCGATCTACCCGGCCACGGCCCCCCTGGTGGCCGCGTTCGCGGACGAGCTGGCCGGCTACGAGAAGAGCAAGGGCACGATCCGCTTCCCGCTCGAGGAGCCGGTGCCGGTGCGGCTGATCGCGCGGCTGGCGAAGTTCCGGGCGCGGGAAGCGGCCGAGCGCGCCGCGGCGAAGCGCGCCCGGCCCCGCCAGCGGTAGCGGCTAGTCCTCGTCCCGGTCGTCCCTCTCGTCGCGATCGTCGCGATGGCCGTGGTCGTGCCCGCGATCGCCGTCCGCGTCGCTCCAGAAGACCGCCGTGGTGCGCGCCGGTACCGTGAACGCGCCGGTCGCCCGGTCGAAAGCGGCCGTGCGGACGATGGGGTCGGCGGACGCGCGCTGGAGCGGGTGCAGCTTCAGGCGGGCGCGCTCGAACGAGGTGTCCTGGAACGTCAGCGGCTGCGGCGTCGCGTTCCAGAGGACGACGACCGTCTCGCGCCCACCGTGCTTCCGCCCGTCGCCCCCCTCGATGCTCATCACCAGCAGGCCGGGTGTCTGGCCGGGCCCGGTGTTGTGGAAGCGCACGCGCCGCTGGATCTCCGCCGCGCTGCCCAGGCGGAACAGGCGCGTGCTGCCGCGGATGGCCAGGGTCTCGCGGAAGTGGGCCAGCGCGGCCTCGACGTGCTCGGGCGACGGCCTCAGGTCCGGGTTCGCGAGGAGCGGAGCCATGATCGGCCAGTTCCCCTGGTTGTCGGGCGCCGGCGGCAGCCCCACCCCCCAGTTGTTCGACTGGCGCGTGAAGTCGAGCTTGTTGAACCAGTCCCCGGAGTTGTAGCTGTTCCGGTCCAGCGACTTCGAGCGCAGCAGCTCCACGCCGGCGTGGAAGAAGGGGATGCCCTGGCCCAGGCCCACCAGGCTGATGCCGAGGTTCTGCATGCGCACGCGGTCCGCCATGACGGCGTGCACCGGCAGCTTCATCTGCAGCGCGTCGAACAGCGTCTCGTTGTCGTGCGCCTCGACGTAGCTGATCACGTCGGTGGGGCCCTGCGCGTAGCCGGCGGGCTGGCCGTTGTACTCGACCTGGGCGCCCGTGACCGCTTCGCCGAAGCGGTCGGTGAACCGGTAGTCGGCCAGGTTGCCGGTGAGGCCGACGCGGATCCAGTCCATGTACTGCAGCAGCCGGGCGCGCTGGTCGCCCTGCTCGGTGCCGTTGGGGTCGGAGAAGAGGCCGGTCAGGAAGCCCTGCTCCTGCAGGCCGCTGAAGGGGCCGCCGCCGCGCGCGCCGTCGCGCAGGCGGTCGCTGAACGTGCCGATGCCGGTGCCGGCCATGTTGAGCTGGGTCGCGTTCACCCCGCGCGCGTTGCTGGCGACCTCGCCGAAGTTCCAGCCCTCGCCGTAGAGGTACACGTCGCGGCCGTCCACGCCGTCGCGCATCGGACGCAGCGCGTCGAGGGCGGCGCGCAGCTTCAGCATGTTCGACTTCATGTGGTGGCCCATCAGGTCGAACCGGAACCCGTCCACCTTGTAGTCGCGCGCCCAGGTGAGCACCGAGTCGAGCATCAGCTTCTCCATCATCCGGTGCTCGGTGGCGGTGTTCGCACAGCAGGTGCTCGTCTCGAGCCCGCCGTCCGCGTTGAGGCGGTGGTAGTAGCCGGGCACGATGCGGTCGAGCACGGAGCGGGCGTTCTGGCCGGCGGCGGTGGTGTGGTTGTAGACGACGTCCATCACCACCCGCAGGCCGGCCTGGTTGAGGGCCTGCACCATCTCGCGGAACTCGCGGATCCGCGCCGCGCCGTCGGGATCGGTCGCGTAGCTGCCCTCGGGAACCGTGTAGTGCCAGGGGTCGTAGCCCCAGTTGTAGCCGTCCTGGTCGCGGATGGCCATGATCGCCGCCTGCTGGCGGTCCGAGTCGGGCGGGTAGGCGGAGAGGTCGCCGGGCTCCAGCCACTGGGCGCGGTCCTCGGGGACGGTCGCGATGTCGAAGCTCGGAAGCAGGTGCACGTGCGTCAGCCCGGCCTGCGCCAGCGAGCGCAGGTGGCGCATGCCCCGCGAGTGCCTCCGCGTGAACGCCTGGAACGTGCCGCGCAGCGGCTCCGGCACCGAGGCGTCGTGGGCGCTGAAGTCGCGCACGTGCAGCTCGTAGAGCGTGATGTCCTGCGGGGCGTCCAGGCGCGGCTTGCGCAGGCGGCGCCAGCCGTGGGGCGCGAGGCGCGGATCGTCGAGGTCCACGACCTGGCTGCGCGCGCTGTCGCGCGCCAGGCTCAGCGAATAGGGGTCCGTGACCAGGTTGTGCTCGATGCGGCCCGTGGACGGCACGTACACCTCGACGTCGTACAGGTAGTAACGGTTGCGCCACCCCGTCTCGCCGGTGATCGCCCAGACGCCGGTGGCTCCCTCGCGGGTCATCAGCAGCGTGTTGGGGACCGTGGAGGGCTGCGCGTCCGCGTAGAGCCGCAGCGCCACCGCGCGCGCGGTGGGCGCCCACAGCCGCAGCGTCGGCGTCCCCTCGGACCAGCTGACGCCGAGCGGGCCCTCGTACGCGTACAGGTCGTCCAGCACGCCGGGGATCTGCAGCGAGGTCGCGTCGAGCGCCGCGCCGGAGCCCAGGTCGGCGGCCGAGACCGCGATCTGGCCCTTGAGCACGGCGGGGACCTCGGCCAGGCGGTCCGCGGGCAGCCGCAGCGCCGCATGGCCCGCGAGGTGCGGGAAGCGGGCCGTCACCTCGTCGCCGAGGCCGCCGGGCACGTACTCGAGCGGGATGCGCTGGCCGCCGGACACGCCGTCCGGTCCCAGCGTGAGGCCGCCCTCCGCCGCATGGTGCAGCGCGAAGCTCGCCGCCGCCGGGTCCGCGGCCGGGTTCCAGGCGATCGTGTCCTCGGACACCCAGTGCGCGCGCGCCCGCGAGAGGTTGCCGGGGATGCTCACCGCCGTCCCGACCGTGAGCACGTGCGTGGCCGCGACGTAGGTGAACACGACCTCGCTGCAGCCCTGGACCACGGTGAACGCGATGTTCGGCCCGTTGCGCTGCCCGCCTTCGCCGTAGTTCTCGTCCCAGCTCTCATCGATCGCTACCTTGACCTCGTAGTCGCCGGCCGGAAGGCCGCGCGTGGAGAACGTGAAGACGCCGTCGCCGTCGGGGTCCTGCAGCCACGAGCGCAGGCAGGAGGGATCCCAGTCGCTCGCGCAGCCCAGCTCGCTCTGGAAGCTGCCGGGGGCGGTCGCGATGGTGGCCGTGCGGTTGTCGGTGACCCAGTGCGTGGCGTGGTCGTAGTAGAACTTCACCCGGCCGGCGGCCGGCAGCGGCAGGCCGATGTTGCTGCCGTCGCGCGTGGCCCGGGCGCCGTAGTTCTCGGCCCAGCTCCCGTCCAGCGCCGCCTTGTACTCCCAGCTTCCGGCGGACAGGTCGAAGCTCGCCTGCCACACCTGGTCCTCGGGGTCGAAGAGGAGGTGCGTGGCCGCGCACTCCGGCTGCCAGTCGCCGGGACAGCCCAGCTCGCTCTGCAGGCTGCCCGCGATCGTCACGCTCGAGGGCTGCGCCGCGCCCGCCGCCGGCGCGATCGAGAGCACGTGGGTGGCGGCGTCGTAGGAGAACAGCGTCTCCTGGCAGCTCGTCCCGACGGTGAAGGGGATGTTCGCGCCGTCGCGCGCGCCGCCCGCGCCGTAGTTCTCGCTCCAGCTCTCGCCGATGGCGACCTTCACCTCGTAGCTGCCGGCGGGCAGGCGCACCGCCAGCGTGTACGTGCCGTCGCCGTCGGGGTCCTTCAGCCAGGAGCGCAGGCACGACGGGTCCCAGTCGCCGGCGCAGCCCAGCTCGCTCTGGAAGCTGCCCGGCGCGACCGCGATCACCGCGTTGCGGCTGCTGGTGATCCAGTGCGTGCCGTGGTCGTAGTAGAACTTCACCGGCGCCGGCTCCGCCAGCACGAGCGGGAGGTTGGCGCCGTTGGGCTGCGCGTTCTGCCCGTAGTTCTCGTCCCAGCTCCCGTCGAGCGCCGCCTTGTACTCCCAGCTCCCCGCGGGCACGTCGAAGACGGCCTGCCAGGCCTGGTCCTCCACGTCGAACGCGAGCGCGGTGCCGTTGCACTCGGGCTGCCAGTCGCCGGGGCAGCCCAGCTCGCTCTGCAGGCTGCCCGGCACGACCACGCGCGACGGGGCGGCGGTGTGCGCCGCGAAGGCGGTGGTGGCGGCCAGCGTGGCGGCGCCGGCCACGAGGGCGGCAAGGAGGGACGGACACGGACGGGGAGCGCGCATGGGGGACCTCGCGAGCGACGGTTGGAGCGGACGGCCGATGAGGGTGAATTATCATCGAGCTTCCCGTGGCGGAGAAGCCGGTGGACAACAAGGGCCGGGGCAGGCTGCGCGCCCTCTACGGCTGGGTCACCGGGGCGGCCCCGACTCCCGGCCCCGACTCCTCCTCGGGCGAGGACCCCACGCCGCGCCCGGAGGCCTCGCCCGCGCGCATCGGCCGGTACACGGTGGCGCGCAAGCTCGGACAGGGCGGCATGGGCGTGGTCTACGCCGCGCGCGACGAGCAGCTCGAGCGGATGGTCGCGGTGAAGACGATGTCCGCGCTCTCGCGCGACGAGACCGCGCGCAAGCGCTTCTGGCGCGAGGCGCGGGCCGCGGCCAGCGTCAACCACCCGAACGTCTGCCAGCTCTACGAGGTGGGCGAGGACGGCGGCGAGCCGTTCATCGCCATGGAGCTGCTGGAAGGCGAATCGCTGGCCGGCCGGCTGCACGCCCGGCCGCTCAGCGTGGCGGACGCGGTGCCGATCGGGCTGGGGGTGCTGGCCGCCCTGCAGGCCCTGCACGCGCGCGGCATCGTGCACCGCGACCTCAAGCCCTCGAACGTCTTCCTCACCCCGCACGGGGTGAAGCTGCTCGACTTCGGCCTGGCCCGCCCCAGCGATCCCGGCGGCGAGCTGGCGCTCAGCTCGGTCACGCAGCTCACGCGGACGGGGATGGTGGTGGGCACGCCGCGCTACATGGCCCCCGAGCAGGTGGCCGGCGAGGCGGTGGACCATCGCGCCGACCTGTTCGCGCTCGGCGCGATCCTGTTCGAGATGCTGGCGGGCCGGCCCGCGTTCGGCGGGCGCAACGCGATCGAGATCCTGCACGCGACGCTGCACGAGCAGCCACCGGCGCTGACCGGCTCGCCGGCGGTGGCGGCGGTGGACCGCGTGATCCGCCGCGCGCTGGCCAAGCGGCCGGGCGACCGCCCGCAGTCGGCGGAAGCGATGGCCGAGGAGCTGCGCGCGGTGCGGGGCGGGTCCGACGACCTGCCCGCGCTCGCGCGCACGCTGACCCGCATCGTCGTGCTGCCGTTCCGCGTGCTGCGGCCGGACCCGGAGATCGACTTCCTGGCCTTCAGCCTTCCCGACGCGATCGCCACCTCGCTTGCGGGCATCGCCTCGCTGATCGTGCGCTCGAGCGCGGTGGCGGCGCGCTTCGCGGCCGAGGCGCCGGACCTCAAGGCGCTGGCCGCCGAGGCCGACGTGGACCGGGTCGTGATGGGCACGCTGCTCCGCGGCGGCGACCAGGTGCGCGCCACCGCGCAGCTCGTCGAGGCGCCGGTGGGCACGCTGTTGTCGTCGCTGACCGTCCAGTCGTCGCTGGGCGACCTCTTCCGCCTGCAGGACGACATCGCCCGCCGCGTGGCGGACGCGCTCGCCCTCCCGCTGGCCGGCGCGCCGTCGTCACCCACGCCCGAGGCGCCCCGCCACCCGCGCGCGTACGAGCTGTACCTGCGCGCGAACGAGCTCGCGCGCAGCTACGACGGGATCGTGGAGGCGCGCGCCCTGTACCAGAGCAGCCTGGAGCTGGACCCGGCTTTCGCGGCGGCCTGGGCGCACCTGGCCCGCTGTCACCGGTTGATCGGCAAATACGTGGACGGCACCACGGACAGCGAGGCGCGGGCGGAGGAGGCGCTGCGCCACGCCCTGGAGCTGAGCCCGCGCCTGCCCGTGGCGCACAAGTTCTACGCGCAGCTCGAGGCCGACCTGGGCCGTCCCCAGGCCGCGCTGGTCCGCCTGCTCGGCGAGGCGCACCGGCACGGCAACGACCCCGAGCTCTTCGCGGGCCTCGTGCACGTCTGCCGGTACTGCGGCCTGCTCGACCAGTCCATCGCCGCGCACGCGGAGGCGCGGCGGCTCGACCCGAACGTGCCGACCAGCCTGGAGCAGACCATCCTGATGACCGGCGACATCGAGCGCCTGCTCGCGGTGGATCGGCCGCCGCTGGCGGGCCGCCTGGACGTCGGCATCCGGGTGATCGGCCTGGGACTCGCGCGGCGCCGCGAAGAGGCGAGGCGGGTCCTGGAGGCCACCGCCGACGCCTCGCGGCTGCCCGCGTTCCGCTACTGGCTCGGCTCGCTGCGTGCGTGGCTGGACGGCCGGGCGGAGGACATGGCCGCCGGCCTGGTGGAGCTGGGGCCGGTCCGCATCCGCGAAGACCCGGAGGCGATGTTCCAGGAGGGCTGGCTCTTCTGCGACGTCGGTGATCACGAGCGCGGCCTGGCGTCGCTCGCGCGCGCGGTGGACAAGGGGTACGCCGCGGCGCCCACCCTGGCGCAGGCGCCGCACTTCGACCCGCTGCGCGGGCGGGTGGAGTTCCAGCGGCTGCTGGCGCGGGCGGAAGCGTTGCGCGAGAGCGCCCTCGCCGCGTTCCGCGAAGCCGGCGGTGACCGGTTGCTCGGGCGGTGAGCGCGTGAAGACGCTGGCGTCCGTGGCCGACAAGGCGGAGCTGCTGCAGCGGCTGCACCACGTGCGCGCGGACAGCGCGCGTCTGTGGGGACGGATGTCCGCACCGGAGATGGTGTGTCACGTCACGGACTCGTTCCGGATGCTCACGGGTGAGAAGGAGGTCAGCCACGTGGCGCACCTGCTGAACCGGACGGTGGTGAAGTGGATCGCCCTCTACCTGCCGGCGCCGTGGCCGCGCGGCCGGATCCACACCCGGCCGGAAGTCGACCCGCAGTGCCGCGGCACGCGTCCGGCAGACTTCGCGGCGGACGTTCGCGCGCTCGAACACGTCGTCGAGCGCATCACGGCGCGCCCCGAGGCCTGGCAGGGTCGCCGCCACCCGGTCTTCGGCCGCTTGACCAGCTCGGCCTGGCTGCGATGGGGGTACCTGCACATGGACCACCACCTGCGGCAGTTCGGGTGTTAGGAGTCGTTCCGTCCTGTCTCGCGGCGGTCCTTAGCTGACCTCCCCGATCGCCGCCTCCAGAACGTCGAGCCCTTCCTCGACTTCCTCGTCCGTCGTCACCAGCGGCATCAACGTGCGGATCACGTTTCCGTACGTACCCGCCGTGATCGTGACGAGCCCGCGCCGGTAGCACGCCGCCGCCACCGCCGTGGTCGCGTCCTTTGCCGGCTCCTTCGTGGCGCGGTCCTTCACCAGCTCGATCGCGCGCATCGCCCCGAGGCCACGGGCATCCCCCACGAGCGGGAAGCGCTCCCGCCAGCGCTCCGCCCGCCGCTCGAAGGCGCGGCCGATCGCCCCGGCGCGGGCGAACAGCGTGCCCGTCTCCATCTCGTCGAGCACCGCCAGCGCGGCCGCCACCGACACCGGGTTCCCGCCGAACGTGCCCCCCAGGCCCCCGGGCCCGGCCGCGTCCATCACCTCGGCCCGCCCGGTGATCGACGAGAGCGGCAGCCCGCCCGCGATCGACTTGGCGGCGATCAGGATGTCCGGCACCACGCCCGCGTGCTCCACCGCCCAGAGCTTGCCGGTGCGGCCGAACCCGGTCTGCACCTCGTCCGCGATCAGCAGGATCCCGTGCCGCTCGGTGATCTCCCGCACGCGCGCGAGCCACCCCGGCGGCGGCACCACGAAGCCGCCCTCGCCGAGCACCGGCTCCACGATCACCGCGGCCACGCTCTCCGCGGCCACGTGCCGCGGGAAGAGGTCCTCCAGCGCGTCCGCGCACGCCTCCGCGCACGTCGGGTGCGCGAGCGCGTACGGGCAGCGATAGCAGTACGCGTAGGGCGCGCGGTAGACCTCGGGCGCGAAGGGGCCGAAGCCGGCCTTGTAGGGATGGACCTTCGAGGTCAGGGTCAGCGCCAGCAGCGTGCGGCCGTGGAAACCGTCCTCGAACGCGATCACGGCCGGCCGGCCGGTGGCCGCGCGCGCGATCTTCACCGCGTTCTCGACCGCTTCCGCGCCCGAGTTGGCCAGCATCGTCTTCTTGGCGAACGCGCCCGGCGCGAGCGCGTTGAGCCTCTCGGCCAGGCGGACGTAGCCCTCGTACGGGGTGACGTGGAAGCAGCCGTGGGTCAGCGCGGCGAGCTGCGCCGATGCCGCCTCCACCACCGCCGCGTTCGCGTGCCCGACGTTCACGCAGCCGATCCCGCCCGCGAAGTCGAGCAGCTCGTTGCCGTCCACGTCCACGAGCCGCGCCCCTCGTCCTTCCTTGACGAAGATCGGCGTGGCGTTGTACGGTCCGCGCGGAACGGCGGCCGCGCGGCGCGCCATCAGCTCGCGCGCGCGTGGCCCCGGCACCTCGGTCCTCAGCCGGATCGCGCTCATGCCTCCCTCATCCTCCCGCGCGCCGGTGGCCGTGCTCGGGGCCGGCGCCATGGGCCGGGCCGCGGTGTTCGACCTCGCGCGCTCCGGCCAGGGCGTGCTCCTGCTCGACGCGGACGCCCGCGCCGCGGAGTCGGTGGCGCGCCGCTACGGCGGCGGCCGGGCGGCGGCCGCGCGCGCCGACGCGAGCGAGGTCGCGGCGCTGGCGCGCCGGCTGCGCGGCGCGGGCGTGCTCGTCAACTGCGCGCCGTACCGGCTGAACCTGCACGTGATGGAAGCGGCGCTGCGCGCGGGGTGTCATTACATCGATCTCGGCGGGCTCTTCCACATGACGCGGCGGCAGCTCGCGCTGGACCGGCGCTTCCGCCGCGCGGGGCTCCTGGCCGTGCTCGGGATGGGCAGCGCGCCCGGCATCGTCAACGTGCTCGCGCGCGCGGCCGCCGACCCGATGCGCCGCGTGAAGTCGGTGCGAGTGTACAACGGGGGCGCCGACCACACCCGCTACGCGTCCCCCCTGGCCTTCCCGTTCTCGCCGGCCACGATCCTGGACGAGATGACGCAGCGGCCGCTCGTCTTCCGGCGCGGCCGCTTCGTGGCGGTGCCGCCGCTCTCGGGCGCCGAGCGCTACCGGTTCGACCTCGGGGTCCAGACCGTGCACCTGAGCCTCCACTCCGAGGTGGCCACCCTGCCGCTGACGTACCGCGACAAGGGGCTGCGCGAGTGCTCGTTCCGGATCGCCTACGATCCGGCGCTGCTCGACCGGCTGCGCCTGCTGATCGCGCTCGGGCTCGCCGACCCGCGCCCCGGCCCGCGCGGGGTGGCGCCGCGCGACGTGCTGCTCGACGCGTTCCGGCGGCTGCCCGCTCCGCCGGAGCTCGTGGACGACCGCGACGCGCTGTCGGTGGTGGTGGAAGGGGTGGACGAGCGTGGCCCGGTCGTGGCGCGCTGCGACCTGACCGCGCGGCCGCAGCGCGAGCCGCCGCTCTCGGCGGTGGCGCGCGACACGGGGTTCCCGCCGGCGATCGTGGCGCGCATGATCCTGGGCGGCGGCATCGCCGAGCGGGGTGTGCGGCCGCCGGAGCAGTGCGTGCCGGTGGCGCCGTTCCTGGCCGCGCTGGCCGAGCGCGGGCTGCGCGCGCGCATCCGGAGGCGTCACGGGCGGCCGTCCCGCCAGGGCGGCAGGAGGACAAAGGGATGAGCGACCACGCATTCGACGGGCGCGAGCGGGCTCGGGTGGAGCGACGGGAGTTCCTGCGCATGGGCGCGGCGGGAGCGGCGGCGGCCCTCACCCCGCGGCGGGTGGGCGCGGCGGTACCGGGGACGTCCGCCGTCGCGCTGGAGGAGGCGACCGTCGCGGACCTGCAGCGCCGCATGACCGAGGGCGCGCTCAGCTCGGCGGCGCTCACCGAGGCCTACCTCGAACGGATCCGCGCGCTGGACCGGCAAGGGCCGTCCCTGCGCAGCGTGATCGAGACCAACCCCGACGCGCCCGCGATCGCGGCCTCCCTCGACCAGGAGCGCAAGGAGCGTGGTCCGCGCGGTCCGCTGCACGGCGTGCCGGTGCTGCTCAAGGACAACGTGGACACCGCGGACCGGACCACGACCACCGCGGGCTCGCGGGCGCTGGCCGGCTCGGTCGCGCCGCGCGACGCGTTCGTGGCGCGCCGGCTGCGCGAGGCGGGCGCGGTGCTGCTCGGCAAGGCCAACCTCAGCGAGTGGGCGAACATCCGCTCCACCCGCTCGTCGAGCGGCTGGAGCGCGCGGGGCGGGCAGTGCCGCAACCCGTACGCGCTCGACCGCAACCCGTGCGGCTCCAGCTCCGGCTCGGCGGTGGCGGTCTCCGCCAACCTGTGCGCGCTGGCGGTCGGGACCGAGACCGACGGCTCGATCGTCTGCCCGTCGAGCGCCAACGGCATCGTGGGGATCAAGCCGACGCTCGGCCTGGTGAGCCGCCAGGGGATCATCCCGATCGCGCACAGCCAGGACACCGCCGGGCCCATGGCGCGCACGGTGCGCGACGCCGCGCTGATGCTGGGCGTCCTCGCCGGGGTGGACCCGGGCGACGCCGCCACGGCCGAGGGCCGGGGGCGGGCCGACTACACGGAAGGCCTCGACCGCGCGGCCCTGCGCGGCGCGCGCATCGGCGTCCACCGCAAGGCGTTCGGGTTCCACCGGGACGTGGACCGCGTGCTGGAGGGCGCGCTCGACGTCCTCCGCCGCGAAGGCGCCGTGCTCGTGGACCCGGCGGACGTGCCGCACGCGGGCGAATACGACGAGAGCCAGCTGGAGGTGCTGCTCTACGAGCTGAAGGCGGACCTGGCCGCCTACTTCGCCTCGCTCGGCCCGCGCGCGCCGGTCAAGACGCTCGCGGACGTGATCGCGTTCAACGACGCCCACCGCGCCGAGGAGATGCCGTACTTCGGGCAGGAGCTGTTCCTGCAGGCCGAGGCCAAGGGACCGTTGACCGACCAGGCCTACCTCGACGCGCTGGCCCGGAACCGGCGGCTGTCGAGGACCGAGGGCATCGACGCCGTGATGGATCAGCACCGCCTCGACGCGATCGTGGCGCCCACCGGCGGGCCGGCGTGGCTGACCGACCTGGTGAACGGCGACCACTTCGGCGGCGGCAGCTCGACCGCGCCCGCGGTGGCGGGCTACCCGAACCTCAGCGTGCCCGCGGGCCACGTCTTCGGGCTGCCCATCGGGCTGTCCTTCTTCGGCCGCGCCTGGAGCGAGGGCGCGCTGATCCGGCTCGCGTACGCGTTCGAGCAGGCGACCAGCGTGCGCCGGCCGCCGCGGTACCTGCCGACCGCGGACCTCGGCGCTCCCTGACTACTCCTTCCGGTCGAACCGGTACGGGAACCAGTAGGGCTTCGCGCCGATCACGTAGTCGAGGTGCACGTGTTTGCTGTCGCGGAAGTCCTCGAGCCCTTCGCTGCCCAGCTCGCGCCCCAGCCCGCTGCGGCGCATGCCCCCGAAGGGGCCGGCGTCGTTGTCGGTGAGCGGGTCGTTGACCCAGAACGTGCCGGCGCGGATGCGCTCCATGGCCTTGAACGCGTGCTCCAGGCTGTTCGTGTAGATGGAGGCGCCGAGCCCGTATTCGCTGCGGTCGGCCAGCGCGATGGCCTCGTCGATGTCGCGGCAGCGCACGAGCGGCGCCACGGGGCCGAAGGTCTCCTCGCGCAGCAGCTCCATCTCCGGCGCGACCTCGACCAGGGCGGTCGGCTCGTAGTAGAAGCCCTTCGCGAAGCGGTCCGGCCGCTTGCCGCCGGCCAGCACCCTCGCCCCGCCCGACACCGCGGAGGCGACCTTCTTCTCGAGCT
>DATBIZ010000103.1:0-1870 GCA_036556645.1 Vicinamibacteria bacterium
CCGCCCAGCCGTACACGGCGGGCAGGCGGCGCCCCACCGGCACGCGCTCGTGTTGCGGCAACAGCGAGAGGTGCTCGAGCGGCACGAGCGCGGCCAGCGCGAGGGCCGCACGCCGCCAGCCGGCCGCCTCGACCACGTGCAGCCCTCGCCCGGCGAGCAGCGCCACGAACCCCATCGCGAGCAGCGCGAAGCGCTCCGGGATCCGCACGAACGCGAACCCGGGCACGAAGGCGTGGAGCAGCCGGTAGGGGCCCGGTCCGAGCGGCGCGCCCCAGGCGTGCATGTCCCGTCCCAGCGAGAACAGCACGAGCAGCAGCGCGAGCCCGGCGGCCGCGGGCACCCACACGCGCGCCGGGAGCAGCGCCGTCTCCGGCTCCCCGCCGCGCCGGCAGGTGGCGACGGCCAGGGCGGCCAGGGCCATCGCGGCGAACCCGACGAAGTGCGCGGCGCGCTGCTGGCGCCGGACCTCGCCGCCGATCGGGCCGTAGAGGAGGTTGCGCGGCGCGGTGGCGGCGTAGAGCCGCAGGTCGATCCCCGTGGGCACCTCGCGCGCCATCTCGTATTCGGCCGCCGAGCGCGCGAGCGGAACCAGCACGGGCAGGAACAGCGAGGCGGCCGCGGCGGCGGGCAGGAGGAGGCCGGCCGCGCGCCGGGCGAGAAGGCGCGGGCGGGCGATGGCCGCGCCGGCGAGCACCAGGGCCGTCACCAGCGCGCCGTAGAGGAGCAGGTAGTTGCTGCCCAGACCCTGCAGCAGCATCAGCCCCGCCGCCTGCCACGCATCGCGCCGGCGGCCGTGGCGGAGGTACCGGACCAGCGCCGCCAGCGCGAGCGGCGTGAACGCGTGCAGCAGCAGGTCGAGCCGCGGCGCCTCGTTGACCTGGTAGGTATGGAACGCGTACAGCGCGCCGGCCGACCAGGCGGCCACCGGCGTGAGCCCCAGCGCGAGCGCCAGGTGCCGGCCGGCCAGCGCGGTGAACAGGCACGCCGCGAAGAGCCCGACGTTGTAGGCGAGCACCGGGTTGCCGGTCAGCCCGATCACGGGGCCGAGCACGATCGCGAGCAGGAGCCGGTGCGGCTGCAGCGTCCCCGCGTGCGGCACCGGGAAGAGGGTGTGGGTCTCGAACAGGTGCAGCGGGTCCGTGTACACCTGCCGCGCGCTCCAGGCGATGCCGTAGACCGTGCTCAGCGAGTCGCCGACGTAGGCGATCGTGTCCGCGGGACGCAGCGACTGCGGCAGGAAGGAGAGGACGGCGAGCGCGGCGTAGAGGAGCGCGGCGAACGCGGCCCGCGCCGGCGCGCTCAGCGGAGGGCGACCACCCGCGCTCCCCAGGGGCAGTACCCGGCCAGGAAGTCCGGCAGGTTCTCCTGGACGTAGGACGGCCGCCCGTCGCAGACCTCGATCGCGATCTCGGCCATGCGCACGCGGTCGGGGTCGAAGTGCCACGACCAGGGCTGGTTGAACCCGCCGCCGCCCGGCCGCAGCGGGCCGATCGGGAACATCGCGTTGCGGCCGCGGAAGTTCTCCGTGGCCAGGCGGATCGTCTCCGGATCGCTGGCGCGCAGCACGAAGGTCTCGCGGTCCACCGCGAGGAGGAACTCCGCGTAGGGCGGCGCCGCGCGCTCCTTTTCGCAGCCGGCCAGGACCAGCCCGGCGAGCACGGCCAGACGCGCCGCCTCGAGCGGCGCCGCCCAGCGCTTGCGCTCGAACAGGCCGGCCAGGGCGACCAGGCTGACCACCACGAAGGCGGCGCCCGCGGCCACCCACGCCCGCGGCAGCGTGGCCTGGCGGAAGAGGAGGAGGCTGGCGGCGGCCAGCACGACCGCGAACTGGACGAAGCCGTAGACCGCGAGCCCGCGGCCGACCGGCGTG
>DATBIZ010000104.1:0-10761 GCA_036556645.1 Vicinamibacteria bacterium
GACCCGCGCCGAGCGGCGGAACGGCATGGGCCAGTAGCAGTTGAACGCGCTGCCCGGGTTCACCGCGACCGCGAGCGAGCTGATCTGGGCGTAACGTCCGGCGCCGGAGGCGAAGAAGTCGCCGACCGGCACCTCGACCGACGGCGACGCCTCGCCGTCCCAGTAGAACCGAAGGATCGAGAAGCGCCAGTTGCCGGTCGGCGTCATCCAGATGTGCTGGATCGCGCCGGGACCGGCGATCTCGGCGAGCGTGAACGTCTGGCCCGCGGCGACCTTCACCGAGGGCGAGACCTTCCACTTCTGCCCGAGGTCGCGCGCGGCCTCCTTCCCCGTCCCCTCGGTCGCCATCCCGCCCTGCCCCCTGGCGCCGGTGAAGTTCTCCGGGCTGATGGACCGCGTGCGCGCGCTCGAGAGCCGGTAGAGGTTGCCGAGGTCCACGGCCAGGCCGTCGAACGCGCGCTCCTGCGCGGCGCCGAGCGCGGCGGCGCCGGTGAGCAGCAGCGCGGACAAGGCGGCACGTTTCATCGCTCCTCCGCTGAAGACTTGGAAGGGCCCGATCCTATACCAGCCGGCTTGACCAGCCGTCCGCACAGGCGTAATGTCCGGGCACCTACCAAGCGAGGATGTCCGTGACGGGCACCGCTCCCCGGGAACGCGCTTCCCCAGGGTCCTCCACGTGCCCACTCCTGCGCCTCCACCCTGTCTAGCCACCCGGAGGCATTCGATGCTGGTTGCCAACATCGTCGTGCAGACCCTGCCGGGCAAGGCGGAGGCCGTGGCCGAGCGCATGGCGCAGCTGCGCGGCATGCACTCGCTGGCCCGCAGCGGGGACGACCGCGTGACGGCCACCTGGAAGGTGCCCGACTGCGACAACGTCGAGGGCCTTTCCGAGGTGCTGCAGGCGATGAACCCCGAGATCGTGCAGGTCTACCCCGCCCTCGTGGGCGAGGAGGATTAGGAGCGAACACATGGCTACCGAGATCACGGTCGGCATCGCGGGCGCGGCCGGCGACGGCCTGGACCGTACGGGCGACACGCTGGCGCGCACCGCCGCGCGCCTGGGGCTGCACGTCTACACCTACAACAGCTACCAGTCGCTGATCCGGGGGGGACACACCTGGCTGCGGCTCCGCCTGTCCGAGCGCAAGGTGGACAACCACGGGGACCACCTGAGCGTGCTGATCGCCCTGAACCAGGACGGGATCGAGCGGCACGCGCGCGAGGTGGAGCCGGGCGGCGCGATCGTGTTCAACGGGGCGCGGTTCACCTGCGACCCCTCCCTGGTGCCGGAGGGCGTGCATCTCGTGCCCCTGCCGGTGCCGCAGCTCACGGCGCCGCTCGGGAAGCTGCTGCCGGTCATGCAGAACACGGCGGCCCTCGGCGCGCTGCTGCACCTGGTCGGCTTCGACCTCGAGGTGACCGCCGAGATCCTGCACGAGACGTTCAAGAAGAAGGGGCCGGAGATCATCGCCCAGAACCTGGGCGTGCTGCGCGCGGGCCACGAGCACGCCGCGCGGCACGCGCCTTCGCTCGGGTACGCCTGGAGCTTCTCGCGCCGACCGCGGCCGGTGGTGACCGGCAACCTGATGACGGCGCTCGGGGCCGTGGCCGGCGGCTTGAAGTTCTACTCGGCCTATCCGATGAGTCCCGCCTCGTTCGTGCTGCACTGGCTGGCCGCGCACAGCGAGAAGGTCGGGGTGCTGGTCAAGCAGGCCGAGGACGAGCTGGCGGTGGTGAACCTGGCGATCGGGGCCGGGCATGCGGGCGTGCGCTCGATGTGCGCGACGTCCGGCGGGGGCTTCGCGCTGATGACCGAGGCCATCGGCATGGCCGGGATGATCGAGACGCCGGTGGTGATCGTGAACGTGCAGCGCGGCGGGCCCTCCACCGGGCTTCCCACCAAGACCGAGCAGGGCGACCTGAACCAGGCGATCGGGGCGTCGCAGGGCGACTACCCGCGGGTGGTGATCGCGCCGAGCGACGCCACCGACTGCTTCCACACCTCGGTCGAGGCCTTGAACCTGGCGGAGGCGTTCCAGCTTCCGGTCATCGTGATCTCCGACCTCCTGCTGGGCGAGCACCGCTCGACGGTGGACCCGGAGGCGATCCCCTGCGAGGTGCCGATCGAGCGCGGCGAGTGGGTGCGCGAGCTGAGCCCCGACGAGGCCAGCAACGGCGGGTTCAAGCGGTACGCGCTGACGCCCTCCGGCGTGTCGCCGCGCGCGCGCCCCGGGACGCCGGGGTGCATGCACGTGTCCGGCACCGACGACCACGACGAGAAGGGGATCCTGATCAGCGACGAGCACACCAACCCGGCCATCCGCCGCAAGATGCACGAGAAGCGGATGCGGAAGATGGAGGCGGTGCGCGCGCGGCTGCAGCCGCCGGCGCTCGAGGGCGTGGCCGACGCCGAGGTGACCCTCGTGGGCTGGGGCTCCACGGCCAGCGTGATCGGCGAGGCGGCGGAGCAGCTCACGGCCGCGGGGCTGCCCGCCAACCAGCTCCACTTCAAGTACATGCACCCGTTCCACGGCGCCGAGGCGGCCGCGATCCTGAAGCAGTGCAAGCGTTCGATCGTCGTCGAGAACAACTTCAGCGGCCAGTTCGCGCGGCACCTCCGGGCGGAGAGCGGGTTCAACGTGCAGCACGTGTTGACCCGCTACGACGGCGAGCCCTTCGAGCCGGCGTGGATCGCGCGGCGCGTCCGGGACCTGGTGGCCGGCCGGGCGATCGACCTCGCGGTCGAGGAGCACGAAGCGCGCGAGATGGCCTACCACCACATCCGGATCTACATGCAGGACCGGGCCCGGCCCCGCCGCATCGAGCGCGCCGCGCGCACCGGCTACGGCGAGCCGGTGTGGGTGGTCGAGCTGGTCAGCCGGGCCGACGCCGCCCCGGAGGGCATGCTCGTCATCGGGATGGAGACGGGATCCAACTACGGCTGGCACGCGGTGTCGCCGCGGCTGCTGATCGACCCGTCCGCCGGCATGCCCGCGCCCGCGGCGGGCGCGACCGCTCCTCTCGGGCAACCACTTCGCTAGGGGGAACCATGGCCACGGTCGAATTGACGCTCAAGAGCCTCGACAGCGACGTCCACCCCGACTGGTGCCCCGGATGCGGAGACTTCGGCGTGCTCAAGTCCATCAAGGAAGCCATCCTCGAGCTCGGCATCGCGCCGCACCGGGTGCTGATCGTCTCCGGCATCGGCTGCTCGTCGAACCTCCCCGGCTTCATCCGCGCCTACGGCGTCCACAGCCTGCACGGCCGCGCGCTGCCGGTGGCGACGGGCGCCGCGCTGGCCAACCACGACCTGCACGTGATCGCGGTGGGCGGCGACGGGGACGGTTACGGCATCGGCATGGCGCACTTCATCCACGCGATGCGCCGCAACCTGAACCTCACGTACATCGTGATGGACAACGAGATCTACGGGCTGACCACGGGCCAGACTTCGCCGACCACCACCGAGGGCCACAAGACCAAGAGCACGCCGCGCGGCAACGTCGAGAAGCCGATCCAGCCGCTGGCGCTCGCCCTCGCCTCGGGTGCCACCTACGTGGCCCGAGGGTTCAGCGGCGAGCAGAAGCACCTGACCCGGCTCACCGCCGGCGCGATCGCGCACCGCGGCTTCTCGCTGATCGACGTGTTCAGCCCGTGCGTCACCTTCAACAACGTCAACACCTACCCGTTCTTCAAGCAGCGCGTCTACAAGCTCGAGGAGGAGCCGGGGTACGACGCCGCGGACTTCATGGGCGCGATGGGCAAGGCGATCGAGTTCGGCGCGCGGATCCCGATCGGGCTCCTCTACCGTCTGCAGAAGCCCACCTACGAGGACACGGAGCCGGTGCTCCTGAACGGACCTCTGGTCGACCAGCCGCTCGGCCTCGACGCGAAGAAGCTGGGAGAGCTGCTGGCGGAAACCATGTAGGGAGAGGTCAGCGGCCGATCCACCAGGCGACCTTCACCATCAGCACGTCGTCCGCGGGCGCGCCGAACAGGTCCGCCGCGTCGCGGGAGAACGCGAAGTCGCCGGGATGGGCCGCGTCCTCGCGGCGCTGCGTCCACACCACGTAGAGCGTGGAGCCCGGCCGGAACTCCCAGCGCGCGACCAGGTTCGCGCGCAGCGACTTCAGGTTGAAGGCGGGATCGGCCAGCCGGAAGGGCGACGCCGGACCGCCGGCGTCGGGATCGATCACGTACGCATCCGGCCCGCGGACCAGCGTGCCGAGCTCGGTGCCGTAGGCGAGGAAGTCGTAGGTGCTCGGGGTCGCGAGCTGCCGGATCGCGCCGTAGTCGCCGGCCGAGAGCAGCGCCTGGGCGTAGAGCTGCAGCGACAGCCGCGGGGAGAGCACCAGGTTCACGCGCACCGGCAGGGCCAGCTCGCGCTGGTCGAGCACGCCGAAGACGTAGCGGGCGCCAAACGTGGCCTGGGCGGTCGGGTCGGCGACGGTGGCCAGGTACTGCGCCCGCGAGTGGACGCGGTTCCACACCGGGCTGGCCGAGAGCGTGAGCGCCGGGAACGGCTTGTAGTTGAGTCCCAGGCCGAAGGAGCGGTTCCAGTTCGCGAAGTCGCGCTCGACGTGGGTGGCGTAGCCGTTGAGCCACAGTCCGCGGCGGCCGTCGGTGACGAACGACGCGTTGTAGCTGCGGATGCCGGGCCGGATCGTGGTGGGGCCTCCGCGCGTCAGCTTGTCGTCGAGCGTGGCCCACGACCGGCCGAGGCTCAGGTTGAGCCGCCAGTAGTTCCGCAGCTGCAGGTTCACCTCGGACTGCACCCCGTCGCCCTGCGGCTCGCCGCCGAAGTTCCAGGTCCACCACTTCGCCACCCAGACCTGGCGCGTGCGCGTGAAGCGGTCCGGGGTCAGCTTCCGGAGCTGGAGCAGCCCGTGCGCGCCCCCGCGGTCGGTCTGGGTGGCGAAGCCGGCGTCGTTGGGCTCGAAACCGGGGCTGATGCCCCACACCCCCGCGTTCGCGGTCAGGTTCCCGCTGTTCTTGTTCAGGCTCGCGCTGCCGCTCCAGCCCGCGAGGGCGGTGGCCGCGGGGTCGAGGCGCACGTGCGGCGCGTCCGGGCGCTGGTAGTAGCGCGGTGCCGCGCGCTGCAGGCGCGTGATCGCGGCCGCCCCGCCGGTCAGCCGGCTGCCGGCCAGGCCGCCCGAGACGACCCAGTCGCGCGCGCGGTCGAGGTAGACGTGGCCGTCGAAGCCGGCGACGTAGGCCTGGTCCGCGAGCAGCGACGCGAGCCCCGCGCCGAGCCGGCGGTGGACCGCGGTGGCGATCAGGCCGATCGCGCCGCGCCCGAGCTCGCGCCGCGTGCGCGCCACGAAGTAGTTCGTGAGCGGCTCCACCTCCACGCGCCCGCGCGTGGCACCGTCGGACAGCCGCGCGAACTCGCGCCCGGTGACCGCCTCGAGCAGGCCGAACGTCCAGCCGCCGCGCGTGCGGCCGGTCAGCTTGGCCGCGCCCAGGATCGTGGTCGCCGCCGGCGCGTCCACGAACGTGCCCGTGCCGCGCCCCTGCGGCGCGCGTCCCACCCGCCGCGAGTAGAAGAGCTGCGGCTCGGGGTAGAAGAAGCTGCGGTACTCGCTGGCGCCGCTGCGCGCGAAATGGCCGAAGACCTGGCTGCCCTCGGTGAAGAACGGCCGCTTCTCCTCGAAGAACGTCTCGAAGGCGGTCAGGTTGACCACGGCCGGGTCCACCTCGACCTGGCCGAAGTCCGGGTTGATGGCCGCGACCAGCGCGACGTTGGAGGCGACGCCGTACTTGAGGTCGAGCCCCGCCCCCGCCAGCGCGCGCGAGCCGTCGTTGAACGGGTCGGCCGGGCCCGCCGGCTCGACGTACTCCGCGCGGCCGCTGGCGTAGGGGAGCAGCTCCAGGTGGCGGGCCGGGGCGATGCCCTCGATCCCGGAGAGGTGCGCCATGCGCGAGGCCAGGCCGCTCTCGTTCTTCGGCACCAGCGCGAGCCAGGAGACCTCGTTCTTGCGCTGCACCAGCCGGCGCGCGTTGACGCCCCAGGTGTGCGCGCGCAGGCGCGGGAAGCGGAGCTGCGAGAGCGGGACCCGCATCTCCACCGTCCACCCGCCGCCATCGGCCGCCACCGCGGACTCCCAGACCGCGTCCCAGGTGTCGTCCGCGAAGTTGTCGTCGTAGATCGCGGCGTCGCGCTGGACGCCGGCGGCGCTGACCTGGAACTCGACCCCCGTCAGATGGTCATGGTGCGGGTCGAGGAACAGCGAGAAGCTGTCCGCCTCGGCCACGAGGTCGCGCCGCGAGAGCTGCCGGACGATGCGGTCCGGCTCCGAGTCGAACAGGCGCGCGCCGACGTAGACCGCGTCCGCGTCGTAGAGCACGCGCAGCTCCGTCGGCTCGCTGGCCGGAAGCCCTTCGTCGGGGTCGCGCTGGAGGAAGCCGGACGCCGCCGGCGCGCCGAGCCACGCCGGCTCGTCGAGCCGTCCGTCCACGGCGATCGCGGACGCGGCGCGCGCGGCGCGGACCGCGGGCCCGCCGTGCGGCGACTCCGCGGCGGCGGCGGGCGCCGGGCGCGCTCCCGCGCAGAGGGCGGCCAGCAGGGCCAGCCCGGCACCGAGGGACGGCGGCACGCGCCCGGGGCCGCTAGGTGATGTGCGCGCCCTGGGTCTCCACGTACACCGCGTAGAGCGACTGGCTCGCGGTCATGAACAGGCGGTTGCGCTTGGCCCCGCCGAAGCACACGTTCGAGCAGATCTCCGGCAGGCGGATCAGGCCGATCCGCTGCCCGCCGGGCGTGAACACGTGGACGCCGTCGTAGCCCTCGCCGACCCAGCCCGCCGCCGCCCAGATGTTGCCGTCCACGTCCGCGCGGATGCCGTCGGCCGCGCCCGCGCGGCCGTCCATCTCCATCGAGACGAAGCGGCGGCCGTTGGCCAGCTTGCGCTCGCCGACGACGTCGTAGACCTGGATGCCCCGCGGAGACGGCCCGCCGGTGTCGGCGACGTAGAGCTTCCGGTAGTCGGGCGAGAAGCAGAGCCCGTTCGGCTTGTGCAGGTCGTCGGAGACGAGCTCGAGCTTGCCGCTCTGCGGGTCGATCCGGTAGGTGGCCTCCTTGACCTGCAGCTCTCCCTTGTTGCCCTCGTAGTTCATCATGCTGCCGTAGCCGGGGTCGGTGAACCACACGCCCCCGTCCGGGTGCACGACCACGTCGTTGGGCGCGTTGAGCGGCTTGCCGTTCCACTGGTCCGCGAGCACGGTGGTCTTCCCGCTGTGCTCGTAGCGCACCACCCGGCGGTTGCCGTGCTCGCAGGCGATCTGCCGGCCCTGGAAGTCGAACGTGTTGCCGTTGCTGTTGCCGGAGGGGCTGCGGAACACGCTGACCGCGCCGTTCTCGTCGATGCGCCGGAGCTGCAGGTCGTTCGGGATGTCGCTCCAGAGCAGGAAGCGGCCGACGGCGCTCCACGCCGGGCCTTCCGCCCAGAGCGTGCCGACGTGCAGCCGCTGGATCGCGGTGTTGCCGAGCTTGTACCGGTCGAACTGGCGGTCGAGGCTCACGACGTCCGGGTCGGGGTAACGCACCGGCGCCTGCCCGCTCCAGTCGCGCTCGGCGGCGCGGGCCAGGCCCGCCGCCGCTCCGGCCATGGTCGCGCTCATCAAGAAGGCCCTCCGGTCGAACGGTTTCGTCTGGCTCATCGAGGATCGCTCCCGCGGCGGAGTATAGCCGCGATGCCGGGCGGTCAACGCTCGAGGCGGATCACGCGATGGTTGTCGCTGTCGGAGATGTAGAGGTGCGACGTGCGCGGGTTCGCCTGCGCGCCGTGCGGCCGGTTCAGCTCGAGCGCCTCGGCGGGACCGCCGGCGCCTCCCGCGCCCTTGACGCCGGTGCCCGCCACGCGTCGGAGGGTGCCGTCCTTCGGCACGTAGCGGCGGATCACGTGGTTCTCGGTGTCGGTGATCAGGACGTCGTCCTCGGGCGTGACCCAGATGTGCTTGGGCCCGTTGAGCCGCGCCTGCCGCGCGGGACCGCCGTCGCCGGAGTAGCCGGCCTCGCCGGTGCCGGCGACCGTGCGCACGCGCCCGCTCGCGTCCACCACGCGCAGCGCGTGCCCGCCGCGCTCGGCGACGTAGAGGTTGCCCTTCGCGTCGAACGCGATCGCGCGCGGGTCCACGAACGGCTGGGTGCGCGCGTCCTCTCCGTCCTTCGGCACGCCCTTCTCCCCGTTGCCGGCGACCGTGGTGACGACCCCGGTGGCGAGGTCCACCGCGCGCACGCGGCGGTTGTCGAGGTCGCAGACGTAGAGGCGGCCGGCGTGGAAGGCGAGGTTGAACACGCCGCCGAACTGCGCCTTCCGGGCCGGGCCGCCGTCGCCCGCGTATCCCTTCACGCCGGTGCCGGCCACGGTGGAGATCCGGCGCGTGGCCAGGTCGATGCGCCGCACCGCGTAGTTCCAGGTGTCGGCCACGTACAGCGCGCCGTCCGGGCCCAGCATCAGGTGGTGGGGGCCGTTGAACCGCGCCTCCGCCGCGGGCCCGCCGTCGCCCGCGAAGCCCTTCTCGCCGGTGCCCGCCAGCACCGACTGCCGGCCGGCGGCGTCCAGGACCGTCACGCGGTTGCCGGCCATCTCGACCACGTAGGTGTTGCCGGCGGCGTCGAAGGCGACGCCGAACGGCTCGCGCAGCCCGTCCGCCGGCACCACCACGGCGCGCCCGGCCCAGACCGCGGCGGCGACGGCCAGCGCGACCAGCGCCATGCCCATGGCTTCCTCCTGGAGAGGGGCAAAGCTACGTTCTCCGGCCGTCCGGCGCAAACCGGCCGCGCCGTGCGCACGGTGCCGGACCTGCGGGCAGCCGCCTCGTGCCGCCCGCGCCTACCGGGAGGCTGGCTCCGGTGTCGTTTCGAAGAAAGCGCCCACCGCTTCGGGCGCGACCTGGCGGGCCCGGTCTGGGAGCTGGAGGTTAGCCGTTGGCGGCCGTCGCCGGCACCGGCGGCTCCCAGACCAGCGCCTTCGCGTCGTTGATCGAGCTGGTCACGCGCAGCGTGCCGTCGCGGACGAGCTGCGGCGTGTTGTGGCTGATCGAGCCGAAGAGGCCCTGGATCGGCAGCGCGGCCAGGCCCGGGTGGAAGCCGACCCAGGCGTTGCGGCCGCTGGCCTTGGCCACGTACAGCGCGCGGTCCGCCACGCTGATGACCTGCTCCCAGCTCAGCGCGTCGAGCTGCTCGCGGAAGAACGGGTAGCAGGCGAAGCCGACCGAGCAGGTGGTGCGCACCACCCGGCCCTCGCCGATCTCGAACACGGCCTTGCCGACCTGGCTGCGGATCCGCTCCGCCAGCTCGGCCAGGCGGTCGCCGCTGAGGTCGCGCGCCACCAGCAGGAACTCGTCGCCGCCCCAGCGCACGATGATGTCCGAGTTGCGGCTCACCGCCTTGAGCAGGTCGCGGACCTGGCGGAGCACCGCGTCGCCCGCGGCGTGGCCGGCGGAGTCGTTGATGGTCTTGAAGTGGTCGAGGTCGATCATCATGAACGCCAGGTCGAGCAGCTCGGGCGTGAACGGCCCGTCGTTGAGCCGGTTGTAGCGGCGGTGCAGCAGCGCCACTTCCTTCTCGATGTATTCGGTCAGGAAGCGGCGGTTGGCCAGACCGGTCAGCGCGTCCGTGATGCTGGCCTGGGCCAGCTCCTCGTTCACGCGCTCGAGCTGCTGCTGGCGCTGGGACAGCTCCTGCGTCCGCTCCTGCACGCGGAACTCCAGCACGCGCGCGTATTCCGCCTCCTTGTCGAGCTTCCGCTTCTGCAGGCGCGCCATCCCCACGATCCCGCTCAGCAGCAGCACCGCGTAGCCCGAGTAGGCCCAGGGCGTGGCCCAGGGCGCGGCCGCCACCTGCACCGGCAGCGAGAGCCCCTCCTCGTTCCAGCGGCCGTCCGCGTTGGCGGCGCGCAGCCGGAACGTGTAGCGGCCCGGGCTCAGGTTCGTGTAGGTCACGCCGCGGCGGCCGGCCAGGGGCACCCAGTCGCCGTCGAACCCCTCGAGCTTGTAGGCGAAGCGGTTGCGCTCGGGGGCGGTGAAGTCGAGCGCCGCGAACTCGATCCCGAGCACCTTGTCGCGGAAGCCCAGGCGCAGCTCGCGCACCTCGTCCGGCGGCCCGCTGACGGGCCGGTGGCCGACCGACACCGCGGTCAGCACCACGGGCGGCGGCTGGGTGACCTGGCGCAGCCGGTCCGGCCGGAACAGGTTGAAGCCGTCGATGCCGCCGAAGGCCAGCTCGCCGCTGGGGCTCTGGTACCAGGCGCCGAAGTTGAACTCCGCCGCCTGCAGGCCATGGCTCACGCCGTAGTTGACGAACTGCCGCGCCCGCGGGTCGAACCGCGAGAGCCCGTTGTTGGTGCTGAGCCACAGCCGGCCCTGCGCGTCTCCGCGCACGCCGTAGATGACGTCGCTGGGCAGCCCGTTGCGCGTGGTGAACGTCTCGAACCGCCGGTCGTCGAGGCGCCGGCTCAGCCCGGAGTGCGTGCCCACCCACAGCGTGCCCGCCGCGTCCACGAACAGCGTGTGCACGGTGTCCGAGGGCAGGCTGGTCGTGTCGCCGGCGCGGTGCTCGAAGCGCTCCGCCTGGCCCGTGCGCGGATCGAGCAGGTTGAGCCCCTTCTCCATCGTGCCGACCCAGAGCCGGCCGCCCTCGGCCTCCGCCAGGCTCGAGATGCGGTCGCCGCTGAGCGTGGACGGGTCGTTCGGGTCGTGGCGGTAATGGGCGAAGCGCTCGGTCTCGGGATCGAAGCGCTCCAGGCCCCCGCCGTAGGT
>DATBIZ010000105.1:0-4873 GCA_036556645.1 Vicinamibacteria bacterium
CAGCCGCGACGTCACCGACGGCGAGGTCAGGTGGAACTTCAACGCGACCGGCCGGCCCTGCGCGTCGAGCGCGCCGGAGAGCTGGTGATAGCTCACCGGCCGGTAGAAGTCGTGCGTCATGTCGTCTTCGCGCGTCCACACCAGCTTGACCGGCCCGCCCCCGATCGCCTTCGAGATCTCCACGGCCTGCGCGACGTAGTCCACGTCGATCCGCCGGCCGAAGCCGCCGCCCAGGAACGTGGTGCGCACGGTGACCTGCTCGGGCTTGAGGCCCGACGCCTGCGCGGCCACGCCCACCGCGAGCTGCTGGAACTGCGTCGGCCCGTAGAGGAGGCAGGAATCCGCGCGCACGTCGGCCGTGAAGTTCATCGGCTCCATGGTGGCGTGGGCGAGGAACGGCAGCTCGTAGTCGGCCTGCAGGGCCTTGGCCGCGCCCTTGATGGCCGCGTCCGCGTCGCCCTGCTTCTTGATCACGGCTCCCGGCTTCGCGGCGGCCGCCTTGAGCCCCCGGGCGATGCCCGCCGAATCGAGCGCCTTCCCCGCGCCCTCGTCCCACTTCACCGCGAGCGTGTCGCGAGCGGTGCGGGCGCGCCACCAGGTGTCCGCCACGACCGCCACGCCGTCGGAGATCTGCACCACGTGCTTGACGCCCGGCATCGAGCGCGCCTTGGCGGCGTCGAAGCTCACCGGCTTGCCGCCGATCACCGGGCACTGGGCGAGCGCCGCGTAGAGCATGCCGGGCAGGCGGACGTCGATCCCGTATTCGGCGCTGCCGTCGATCTTGGCCTTCGAGTCCAGCCGGTTGCCCGGCTTGCCCACGTAACGCGACTGGCGGTACTCCTTGAGCTTGACGTCGGTGGGCACGGGCAGCTTCGCCGCGGCCTCCGCCAGCGCGCCGTAGGTGGCCTTCTGGCCTCCCGGTCCCGTCACCACGCCGTCGGCCGCGCGGCAGGCGGCCGCGTCCACGCCCCAGCGCTGGGCGGCGGCAGAAACGAGCATCGCGCGCGCCTGGGCGCCGGCCACCCGCAGCTTGTCCCAGCCCTCCACCACCGAGGTCGAGCCGCCGGTGATCTGGCCGCCGAGCAGGGCGTTGATGTAGGGCTCGCCCGCGGGCGCGATCTCAACCTTGATCTTCGCCAGGTCCACCTCGAGCTCCTCGGCGACGAGGGTGGGCAGCGCCGTGTAGACGCCCTGGCCCATCTCCGAGCGGGCGCAGAGGATGGTGACCGTGTCGTCGGCGCCGATCTTCACCCAGGCGTTCGGCATCGAGGCGGCCGCGGCCGCCGCGCCGGCGCGCCCTTCCGGCCAGGCGACGCCGAGCACCAGGCCGCCGCCGACGGCGGCGCCGGCCTTCAGGAACTCACGACGGGAAGCACGGGTGAGCGGTTGCATGTCACTCTCCCTTGCGGCCGGCCGCGCGGTGGATGGCGGCGCGGATGCGGGGATACGTCCCGCAGCGGCAGATGTTGCCGGCCATGGCGCCGTCGATGTCGGCGTCGGTCGGGGCGGGCTTGCTGGCCAGCAGCGCCGCCGCGCTCATCATCTGGCCCGCCTGGCAATAGCCGCATTGCGGCACGTCCAGCGCCGCCCAGGCCGCCTGGATCCTCCGGCCGAGGTCGGTCGTCCCCATGGCCTCGACGGTGGTGATCTTCTTGCCGGCCACGGCGGAAACGGGGGTGGTGCAGGAGCGCATCGCTTCTCCGTCCACGTGCACCGTGCAGGCGCCGCAGAGGGCGGCCCCGCACCCGAACTTGGTGCCGATCATCCCGAGGTTGTCGCGGATGACCCAGAGCAGCGGCGTGTCGGGCTCGGCGTCCACACTCCGAGCCTCGCCGTTGATGTGGAGACTGATCATGCTCGCCTCCCGCCTCTTCCTGGTTGGGGCGCCGGATTATGGCGCCAGGCTCGCCCGGAAGTAAATGGCTTTCCGCTCTCAGCCCCGTGCCCAGGGCAGGGTCCGGTTGGCAAACGCGGCCTCGCCCCTCAGCACGTGGAACACGTACGCCCCGAGGCAGAACCGCCCGAAGATCAGGAGCGAGAAGGCCGCGACCAGCAGGGCCTGCAGCACCCAGGAGGCGATCGTCCACCCGGCGAGCAGGGTCAGGGCGCTGCCCAGGTTGAACGCGGCGTTGACCGCCTGCGCGAACCGGCGCGGGGGGGGAGCGGGGGAGAGCGGCAGCCGCCCGCGCGGTACGGCGATCGCCCGGTTGTAGAGCGCCTCGAACGGGTTCCAGGCGGGGAAGAGGACGTTCCACCAGAGCACGGCCGAGATGGCCAGGAAGAGCGCCGCGGACTGCAGCAGCACCGCGAGCAGCACGAGCGGGAACACGATCCTCGGCTGGAAGTAGAGGCCTTCGAACCGCATGTTGCACGCGTCGGCGGGCTCCTCCGGGAACCCCTGCTGGCGCATGAAGTTGACGACGGCCGGGGGCGGCATGGCGTGCCTCAGAACCGCATTCTAGCCGACGTCCGCGAGCGATTTGCCGCGGTCCGCCGCGTGTTCCAGAATGCAGGGGTCCCCGCAAGTGGAGGCTGAACATGAGATCCAGAGCAGTAGCCCTGGCCGCGGTCCTGGCCGTGCTGGGCGCCGCCGTCGCCGCGCGCGCCGGCGACGACGTGACCCTCAAGGGCACGATCGTCTGCGCGAAGTGCACCTTGAAGAAGGCGGACGCGAAGGAGTGCCAGAACGTGCTCCTGGCCAAGGACGCCGACGGCAAGGAGGTCGAGTACTACATGGCCAAGAGCGAGGCCGCGGACGCCGTGGGCGAGGTCTGCACGGGCAAGAAGGCGGTCACGGTGACCGGCACGGTCTCGGAGAAGGACGGCCGCAAGTGGATCACGGCGTCGAAGGTGGAGTCGAAGAGCTGATGACGACCCGGCGGAGCTTCCTGCGCACCGCGGGGTCGGCCGCCGCCGCCGCGTCCGCGCCGTCGTGGCTGCTCTCGCGCGCCGCCGAGGCCGCGGCTGCCGGCGTGCTCGATCGTCTCGGCGTCGCGCTCTACACCGTGCGGGACCAGATGAGGACGGACACGCCCGGCACGCTGAAGGCGATCGCGGGCCTCGGATACCGCTACATCGAGAGCGGCCTGCGCCCGTCGCTCGCCGAGCCGGCGAAGGCCGCCGGCCTGCAGCAGAAGAGCGCTTATGCGCCGACGTACCTCGTCACCGGCAACCGCCAGGCCTGGGCGGGCGGGGAGCCGCTCCTGCCCGAGGACTACACCTGGGCGAACGCGGTGGACGAGGCCAAGGCGCGCGGGCTCGAATACCTGGTCATCGTGTACCTGCAGAGAGCGGAGCGCGGCGGGCTCGACGTGTACCGCGGCCTGGCCGCGAAGCTGGCCAAGGCCGGCGAGGCCTGCCACAAGGCGGGGCTCGGCCTCGCCTACCACCCGCACTCCTTCGAGTTCGAGCCGATGGGAGGCGCGCGGCCGATCGACGTGCTGCTGGGCGAGACGCCTCGCGACCTGCTGGGCCTCGAGCTGGACACGTTCTGGGCCAGCATCGGCGGGGTTGATCCGATCGCCATGGCCGAGAAGTACGCCGGCCGCATGCCGCTCGTGCACCTGAAGGACAAGGCACGCGGCACGGCCGTGCAGTACGACGAGGGCAAGGTGGCCCGCGAGGCCTTCAAGGAAGTGGGCGCGGGCGAGATCGACTACAAGCGCTTCTTCGCGGCGGCGGAGAAGGCCGGCGCGAAGTACTACTACGTCGAGCAGGACTACACGGTGGGCAGCACGCCGCTCGACAGCCTGAAGGTGAGCCGGCAGGCGGTGGCCTCGGCCACGACCGCGGCCGGATAGCGCCCGGCTCAGCCCGCACGGACCTCGCGGAGGCGGCGCTGCAGGTAGCGCCGCTCCGCGTCGTGCGCGACGAGGCGCAGCGCCTGCTCATACGCGGCGGCGGCCTCGTCCCTCCGACCCATCCGCCTGAGGATGTCCGCCTTCGCGGCGGGCAGCAGGTGATACGAGGCGAGCACGCCGTCCTGCTCGAGCTGCTCGATCAGGCGCAGGCCGCGGTCGAGCCGCTCGCCCATCGCGACCGCGGCGGCGTGGTTGAGGGCCACCACCGGCGAGGGGTGCAGGCGCAGCAGCAGCGCGTAGAGCGCCGCGATCTGCGGCCAGTCCGTGTCCTCGGCGCGCGCGGCCTGCGCGTGCAGCGCGGCGATCGCGGCCTGGATCGCGTAGAACCCGGCGCCGCCGCGGCGCAGCGCCCGTTCGGCGAGGGCCACGCCTTCCGCGATCTCGGCCTGGTCCCAGCGCGCGCGGTCCTGATCCTCGAGCGTGACCAGCTCGCCGGCCGGGTCGGTCCGCGCGGCACACCGCGAGTCCTGCAGCAGCACCAGCGCGAGCAGCGCGTCCACCTCGGTCGAGGCCGGGAACAGCTCGCGCAGCAACCGCGCGAGGCGGATGGCCTCGACGCACAGGTCGCCGCGGACGAGCGCGTCTCCGGAGGTCGCGGCGTAGCCTTCGTTGAAGACCAGGTACACGACGCGGAGCACGCCCTGCAGCCGTGGTGGAAGGTCCTCCGCGGAGGGGACCACGTACGGTATGCGGGCGTCGCGGATCTTGCCCTTGGCCCGCACCAGGCGCTGGGCCATGGTGGCCGGCGGGACCAGGAACGCGCGCGCGATCTGCTCGACCGACAGGCCGCAGACCGTCTTCAGCGTCAGCGCCACCTGCGCTTCGGGCGACAGGGCGGGATGGCAGCAGGTGAAGAGCAGGCGCATCAGGTCGTCCGTGAAGGGCTCCTCGTCGAGCCCGGCGGGCGCCACCACCGTCTCCACGGTGCGGGCGATCTCGTCCCGCTTGGCGTTCAGCGTGCGGGCACGCCGCAAGCGGTCGAGCGCCTTGTGACGGGCGGTGGAGACGAGCCA
>DATBIZ010000106.1:0-6166 GCA_036556645.1 Vicinamibacteria bacterium
AGGTCCAGGTCGCGCACCGCGCCGCCGGCCGTGCGCGAGCGCACCTCGCGGTGGACCGAGCCGCCCCTGGCCAGCTCCGCCGCGATCTCGGCGAAGGCCTCGTCGCCGAGGTGGATGGCCGGCGTGCGCCCCCGCAGCCCCGCATCCGGGTAGCCGATCAGCGACTCGTGGGCGCCGTTCTGCTCCACGTAGGTCCCGTCCGGGCCGATGATCGCGATGGCGTCGGTGGAGTGGGCGAAGATCTCGCGATAGAGGTTCAGGCGGTCCTCGGACCACCGCCGGTCCACCGCGAAGGCCACGTGGTTCGCGACGATCTCGGCCAGCCGCACCTCCTCGGACGTGAAGACGTGCGGCGCGTCGAAATACACCATGAACTTGCCGATCAGCCGTTCGCCCGTGTAGAGCGGGACGAACCCCAGGGCACGGATGCCCTCGCCGCGGATCGTGCCGCGCAGGCGCTCGAGCGCGGGCTCCGCGTCCACGTCGGGAACGAGCACCGGGGCGGCCGCGCGCTCGCCGGGCGACCACGGCGAGTGGCCCTCGACCGCGGCGCGGTAGGGCGCGGAAAGGCCGCGCCAGGCCTCGAACCGCATCACCCCGCCGGCGTCGAAGAGCAGGATCGAGGCGCGGTCGGCGCCGAGCGAGGCCTGCAGCGCGTCGAGCGCGGCGTCGTAGATCTCGGGCAGCGCGCTGGCCCGCGTCACGGCCACGGCCAGGTCGTAGACGGCCCGGAGCTGCTCCACCTCCGGCGCGAGCGGGACCAGGGAGGCGCGCGCTTCGGGCTTCTGCGCCCCCCGCCGCATGGTGCTCATGACGCTCTCCCTGGGCCTCCGACGCGCCTCCGAGGGGCCGAGATCAGCGTACCACCGTGCCGGAGGAATAGGAGCCGCGCCGCGCGCGTAGCACGGGCAGGCCAGCGGCGGCTGGCGAGGCGGCTCGGGGAGACTTCCCGAGACGCGAAGGAGGTGGGTGTGCGGCGGTTCTCACGGTTGCCCTGGCTGCTCGGCCTGGTGTCGCTGCTTCCCTCGCCCGCGCGCGCGCACGTGCCCCCTCGTCCGCCCGCCGCGGCCGGATCGCTGGTCTCGCTCTCGGTCGAGGTCGAGGGACGGCCGGCGCCGCTGTACGCGGCCCCCGACGGCTCCTCGCGCCACTACGTCGAGGCGCGGCAGGGGCGCGAGTACGCGCTGCGCCTGGCCAACCGCACCGGCGAGCGCGTGGGGGTGGCGATCACGGTGGACGGCCTCAACGTGATCAGCGGCGAGCGCGAGGCGGCCGGTCCGGCGCCGCCGCGCATGTACGTCCTGGATCCGGGGGCGGAGGTGACCGTGCGCGGGTGGCGCACGAGCCTGGAGGAAGTGCGCCGCTTCACGTTCGTGGACGAGAAGCGCTCCTACGCGGTGCGCTCCGGCAAGGACAACCCCCGGCTGGGGTGGATCGAGGTGGCGGTGCACCGCGAGCGCGTCCGCCGGCACGCCGAAGAGGCGCCGGTCGCACGCGAGCGCAACCGCGACGCGGACTCGGCCGGGGCGGCGGCTCCGCGCAGCCACCCGGGCACCGGCTGGGGCCGACCCGCCGGCGATCCCGCCGTGCTCGTGGACTTCGACGCGCAGGGCGCCCCGGCCGAGCGCATCACCGTCCGCTACGAGTACGCGTGGGGCCTGCGCGCGCTCGGCATCGACCCGCGGCCCCACGCGGACCTCGACCGGCTGCGCGCACGCGACCGCGGCGACGGCGGCTTCGCGAAACCGCCGGCGTGGTGAGGGAGAGCGGCGCGCCCGGTCGCGCGGCGCGCCCCGCCGCGCGCTAGCCGGCGCCGCCGGCCAGCAGAAGCAGCTCGGCCAGCTCGTAGACGTCGGTCGGCCAGTAGGCCCTCGGCCGCGGGTGGCGCGCACGCGAGGGATGCGCGCGGCAGCTCAACACCAGGGAGCGCCACTGCTCCGGCACCGCCGGACGGCCGTGCACCGCGCCCAGCAGGGCGCCTGCGATCGCCGCGTTCGTGTCCGTGTCTCCGCCGCGGCGCACGGTCCGCACCACGCCTTCCTCCAGCGTCGGCGCGTGCAGCAGCTCGTAGAACGCGTTCTGCAGCGCGATGAGCGCCCAGCCCTGGTTCGACCCGTCGCAGCGCGGCGCGGCCGACTGCGCCGCGCCCAGCGCGCCCTGCACGGAGGCCTCCGCGCCCGCCTCGCGCGCCCATCGCGCGGCGGCTTCGTAGGCGCCGCGCGGCCCGTCGCCGGTGCGCACCGCGTGCGCGAGGCCCACCACGAACGCCGCGGTCGCGTCGCCGCACACGCGGTGCGGGTGCGTCAGCGCCGCGTCGGCGCGGGCGTGCGCGGCGGCCCGGGCCGGCTCGAGGCCGTGGGCGAACACGCCGAGCGGGCTCGCGCGCATCAGCGACCCGTTGGCCTGGCTCTCGGGGACGAAGTAGCCGTTGAGCGCGGCGCGGATGGTCTGGCCGACGTCGAAGGGCGCGGACCGGTACCACTCCTGGTACGCCGCCGCCGCGCGGGCCGGGTCGTAGGCGCCCCCGGCCACGACCGCGCGCGCGAGCGCGAGCGCCATCTCCGAGTCGTCGGTCGGCTGTCCGGCCAGCGTGGTCCAGCGCCCGCCGTCCACGAGACGCCGGGGGCCGTCGGGATGGTCGCGCGCGATCTCCTCGGCGGTGGCGAACTCGACCAGGCTGCCGAGGCTGTCGCCGGCCACCTGCCCGAGCAGGCATCCCTGCGCGCGGCTGAGCAGCGCCGCGTCGGCGACCGCGCGCCCCGGCTCCAGGCGAGCCGGACGCTCCGCGCCCCAGGACGCGCCGCGGATCTCCTTCCACGGCCGGGTGGCCAGCCGCGCGGCCACCGCGGGCGCCGCCGCGAACGCGTAACGGGTGCCGCTCTCGCCGGACGGCCCGTACGCGATCTCGCGGGCCTGCTCGTCCACGAGCACACCGCCCGCCGCGCGCACGAGCGCGTGCCCGGCCGCGTAGTCCCAGGCCCCCGGCGAGTGCAGCGAGGTGGCGGCGGCCGCTTCGCCCGCCGCGGCGAGCGCGAGCCGGTGCGCGATGCTGGCCAGGCTGCGATACCGCGCAGGCTCGGCGCAGCGGAGGTTGCCTTCCGGGTCGCGGTCGCCCTTGCTGGAGACGAGGACCACGTCGAGCGGCGAGAGGGTGGGCGGGAAGCGCGGCGCGAGGGCGGCGTCGTTGCGGGTCGGCGGTCCGCACCCCTCCGCCCAGGCGAACAGGTCGCCCGCGCTGTCCGGGTACGCGAACGCGAAGACGACGCCGAGCACGGGCCGGCCCTCCGCGAACAGGCCGATCGCGACCGCGCTGCCCCGGCGGCCGGCCAGGTAGTCGCGCGTGCCGTCGTTGGGGTCCACGAGCCAGATCGGCTCGCCGGGCGCTCCCTCCACGCGGCCCGTCTCCTCGCCCAGGTAGCCCCACGACGGGAACGACGCGACCAGCCGCCCGCGGATGACCCCCTCGGCCTCGAGGTCGGCGTCCGCCTTGTCCACCGCCCCGCGCGGCCCGCCGGGACGGTGGAAGTCCGCGAGCAGGATCTTGCCGGCTTCGCGCGCGGCGGCGACGGCGACCTCGAGCGCGCGCTGCCAGCCCATGGCGGAGATCATAGAATCACACCTCGCCGATGGCATGGGCCTCGCTGCTCCTCGCGCTCGCCGCCGCCGTCGAGGTCCGCTACGTCGCCAACGCGGGCATGCTGGTCGCGGTGGACGGCGCGCGCTTCCTGATCGACGCGCCGATCCGCGAGGGGATCGCGCCCTACGCCACGAGCCCGGCGCCCGAGCGCGCTCGGCTGGAGTCCGCCGCCGCGCCCTACGACGCCGTGGACGCGGTCCTGGTCACGCACTGGCACGAGGACCACCTCAGCCCCGAGGCCGTGGCCGCGCACCTGGCGGCCAACCCGGGCGCGGTGCTGGTCTCCTCGCCCGAAGTGGTGGAGCGCGTGCGGGCGGTCGCGCCGCGCCTTTCCGCCCCTCGGCTCCGCGCCGTGCTGCCCGCGCCAGGGACCTCCACATCGGTCACGGTCGCCGGCGTCCCGGTGCGCGTGCTGCGGATCCGTCACAACGACGCGCGCCGCTTTCCCGAGCAGCACGTGGGGTTCCTGGTCGGTGCGCGCGCGACGGTGCTGCACGTGGGCGACGCGGACCCCACCGCCGCCAACTTCGCGCTGATGCGCGCGCTGCCCCGGGTGGACGTGGCGCTGCTGCCGTTCTGGTACGTGCTGGGCGCGGCGAACCGCCGGCTGGTCGAGCAGATCGCGCCGCGCCGGGTGGTCGGCATGCACCTGCCGCCGGCCGACGCGGCGGAGGTCGGCGCGAGGCTGCGCGCCGAAGCCGTGGAGGCGGTGCTGGCCACCAACCCGGGACAGGCGTTGCCGCTCGACCAATGAGGAGGACGGGCACCATGAGCCGAACCGGAGTCGCCGCCGTCGTGATGACCGTCGCGCTGGCGCCCGCGTGGGCCGCCGACGAGGGCACCGCGGCGGGCGTGATGCGCGCGATCGACGCGCGGCGGGCGCGCCATGCCGAGGTCGCGCGGGAGATCTGGGGCTTCGCGGAGCTGGGCTACCTCGAGGAGAAGAGCAGCGCTCTGCTGCAGGGTGAGCTGCGGGCGGCGGGCTTCGAGGTGACGAGCGGCGTGGCCGGGATCCCGACCGCGTTCGTCGCCACCTGGGGCACCGGACGGCCGGTGGTGGCGTTCGTCGGCGAATACGACGCGCTGCCCGGCCTGTCGCAGGCGGCCGTACCCGAGCCGAAGCCGCTGGTGGCGGGCGGCGGCGGGCACGCCTGCGGGCATCACCTGCTCGGCACCGCCTCCGCGGCCGCGGCGATCGCCACGCGCGAGTGGCTCGCGGCGGCGCGCCGGCCCGGCACCGTGCGCTATTACGGCACGCCGGCGGAGGAGGGCGGCTCGGGGAAGGTGTACATGGTGCGCGCGGGCCTCTTCCGCGACGTGGACGCCGTGGTCGCCTGGCATCCCGGCGACCGCAACGCGGTCAGCGCCGGCACCACGCTGGCCAACGTGGGCGCCAAGTTCCGCTTCCGCGGCCATTCCGCGCACGCCTCCGCCGCGCCCCACCTGGGCCGCTCCGCGCTCGACGGCGTGCAGGCCATGAACCACATGGTGGACATGCTGCGCGAGCACGTCCCCGCGGACGCGCGGCTGCACTACGTGATCACCCGCGGCGGGGTGGCCCCGAACGTGGTGCCGGACTTCGCCGAGGTCTACTACATGGCACGGCACGCCGACATCCGCGTCCTCGACGACGTGTGGGAGCGCGTGCGGAAGGCGGCCGAAGGCGCCGCGCTCGGCACCGGCACCCGGGTCGAGCACGAGGTGATCAGCGCGGTCTACAACATGCTGCCCAACGAGGCGCTGGCCGGGGTGGCGCTCGCGAACCTGCAGAAGGTGGGCGGCGTCACCTACACCGCCGAGGAGCGCGCGTTCGCGGAGCGGATCCGCGCGACCCTCGGGCCGGCCGCCGAGCCGCTCGGGTCCGAGGAGCGCGTGCGCGCGCTGGACACCGCGCCCGGCGGCGGCTCCACCGACCTCGCCGACGTGAGCTGGAACGTGCCCACGGTGGAGCTGGAGGCGGCGACGTGGGTGCCGGGAACCCCCGCCCACAGCTGGCAGGCGGTGGCCAGCGGCGGCACCACGATCGGCACGAAGGGGATGCTGGTGGCGGCCAAGGCGATGGCCCTCACCGCCGTGGACCTCTTCCGGGACCCGGCGCACCTGCAGCGCGGGCGCGAGGAGTTCGACCGGCGCCGCGCGGGGGTCACCTACACGCCCCGGATCGGTGATCGCCTGCCGGCGCTCGACTACCGCCGCTGATCAGCCAGGGGACGGTAGGCCGTGCAGGACGTGACCGGCTGCGGCGGGTACATCTTCAGCACCGGACAGTGGATGAACACCGACCCGCGATCGCTGACGACGTAGCGCGGCGGGGCCGCGCAGGAGTGGCAGAGGCTCTCGGGGTAGGGTCGCGGAGGCTCCGGCCCCTCCGCCACTACACCCGGCGCCGCCGCGGCGGCGTCAGCTCGGGACGCCGGCGATCGCGCCGGCTCAGCACTTCGGCCCCGGAGCGCAGCCCGGCCACGTCCTCCTCCTGGAGGCCGTAGGCACGCCCGATCTCGTCCACGTTGTTCTGGTCCGGGGTGGGGC
>DATBIZ010000107.1:0-9107 GCA_036556645.1 Vicinamibacteria bacterium
GTGCTCAAGGTCCGGCTCTTCCGGCCCTTCTCGGTCGGCGACTTCCTGGCCGCGGTGCCGCGCAGCGCGAAGGCGATCGCGGTGCTGGACCGCACCAAGGAGCCGGGCGCGCCGGGCGAGCCGCTGTACCTCGACGTGGTCGCCGCGCTGCACGAGGGGCGGCAGAGGAAGCTGACCGCGCCGGGCTGGGAGCCGCGCGTGGTGGCCGGCCGCTACGGCCTGTCGTCGAAGGAGTTCACCCCGGCCATGGTGAAGGGGATCTTCGACGAGCTGGCCTCGCCGCAGCCGCGGCCCCACTTCACGGTGGGCATCACCGACGACGTGACCGGCCTGTCGCTGGCCGTGCCGGAGGACTTCGAGATCGAGCCGCCGGACGTCACCCGCGCGGTGTTCTACGGCCTCGGCGCCGACGGCACCGTGGGCGCGAACAAGAACTCGGTCAAGATCATCGGCGAGGACGCGGGCCTCCACGCCCAGGGCTACTTCGTCTACGACTCGAAGAAGTCCGGCGCGGTCACCGTGTCGCACCTGCGCTTCGGCCCGCGGAGGATCCGCGCGCCCTACCTGATCCACCAGGCCAACTTCGTGGCCTGCCACCAGTTCGAGTTCCTCGACCGGATCGACATGCTCGAGTGCGCGGCGCCCGGCGCGGCGCTGCTCCTCAACGCGCCCGGGGAGCCGGAGGGGGTGTGGGACCGCCTGCCCCGCGAGGTGCAGCACGCGATCGTGAGCAAGGGGCTGCGCGTGTTCGCCATCGACGCCTACCGGGTGGCGCGCGAGGCGTCCCTGGGCGGACGCATCAACACGATCATGCAGGCCTGCTTCTTCGCGATCTCGGGCGTGCTGCCCCGCGCGGACGCGCTGGCGCGGATCAAACACGCGGTCGAGAAGACCTACGGCAAGGCCGGCACCGAGGTCGTGAAGCGCAACCTGGCCGCGCTCGACGCCGCGCTCGACCACCTGCACCCGGTGGAAGTGCCCGCGCAGGTGACCGCCACCCGCGCGCGCGCGCCGCTGGTGGCCAGGGACGCGCCGGACTTCGTGCAGCGCGTCACCGCGGTGATGATGGCGGGCAAGGGCGACCTGCTGCCGGTGAGCGCGTTCCCGCCCGACGGCACCTGGCCCGTCGGCACCAGCAAGTGGGAGAAGCGCAACATCGCGGCCGAGATCCCGGTCTGGGACGAGAAGGTCTGCATCCAGTGCAACCAGTGCGTGTTCGTCTGCCCGCACTCGGCCATCCGCGCCAAGCTCTACGAGCCGTCGCTGCTCGCGGACGCGCCCGCGACGTTCAAGTCCTTCGACTTCAAGTCCACCGACCGCAAGGGGCTCAAGTACACGATCCAGGTGGCGCCCGAGGACTGCACCGGCTGCTCGCTGTGCGCGGTGGTCTGCCCGGCCAAGGACCGCACCAACCCGCGGCACAAGGCCCTGGACATGGCGGACCAGCGGCCGCTGCGCGAGCCCGAGCGCGCGAACTGGGACTTCTTCCTCTCGCTGCCCGACCCGGACCGCGCGACCGCGAAGCGCCTCGACCTGAAGGAGTCGCAGTTCCAGCCGCCGCTGTTCGAGTTCTCCGGCGCCTGCGCGGGCTGCGGCGAGACGCCCTACGTGAAGCTGCTGACCCAGCTCTTCGGCGATCGGGCGCTGATCGCCAACGCCACCGGCTGCTCCTCGATCTACGGGGGCAACCTGCCCACCACGCCCTACACCACGGACCGCAACGGCCGCGGGCCGGCCTGGGCCAACTCGCTCTTCGAGGACAACGCGGAGTTCGGGCTGGGGATGCGGCTCGCGGTGGACGCGCAGCGCGACCAGGCGCGGCTGCTGCTCTCCCAGCTCGCCTCGCGCCTCGACGCCACGCTGGTCGCCGAGCTGCTGCACGCGGAGCAGACGGGCGAGGCCGCGCTGGCCGCGCAGCGCGCGCGGGTCACGCGCCTCCGCGCCGACCTGGCCGCCATCACGGCCCCGGAGGCGCGGCGCCTGGAGGTGCTGGCGGACACCCTGGTCAAGAAGAGCGTGTGGCTGGTGGGCGGGGACGGCTGGGCCTACGACATCGGGTTCGGCGGCCTCGACCACGTGATGGCCAGCGGCCAGGACGTCAACATCCTCGTGCTCGACACCGAGGTGTACTCGAACACGGGCGGACAGCAGAGCAAGGCCACGCCGCTGGGCGCGGTGGCCAAGTTCGCGGAGGCGGGCAAGGAGACCCCGAAGAAGGACCTCGGCCTGCTCGCCATGAGCTACGGCAACGTCTACGTGGCGCGCATCGCCTTCGGCGCGAAGATGAGCCAGACCGTGCAGGCGTTCCAGGAGGCGGAGGCGTTCCCGGGCCCCTCGCTGATCATCGCGTACAGCCACTGCATCGCGCACGGCTACGACATGGCGCACGGCGTGGACCAGCAGAAGCTGGCCGCCGACACCGGCGTGTGGCCGCTGTTCCGCTTCGACCCGCGCAAGGTGTCGCTGGGCGAGCCGCCGCTCCACCTCGATTCCGGGCCGCCCAAGGCCGACCTGCTCACGTACCTGCGCAACGAGAACCGCTTCCGGATCGTGGAGAAGCAGGACCCGGAGCGCTTCCGGCGGCTGGCCGCCGCGGCGAAGGAAGCGGCGCGGCGCCGGCTCTCCGTGTACGAGCAGCTCGCGACCCTGACCGTGCCGGTGCCGGCCGCGCCCCGGCCCGCCTCCGAGCCGGCCGTGGAGACGGTGGTGGCGTCGAAGGAGGCCTGAGGGCACGACATGGCCAGCCTGCCGGTCAGCCCGCCGCCGGCGCCCTGGCGGCCGCGTGGCCAGGCGGACACCGCCACCAGCGTGGTGGTGACCGGGGCCAACGGGCAGGTCGGCCGGGCGCTGCTGTGCCGGCTGATCGGCGCGCCGCTGCAGACCGTGGCGCTGGTGCAGGGCGCCCAATACGTGCACGCGCACCGCCTGCTCTCGGGCTCGCTGCACGCGCCGCCGAGCGCGCAGGCGCTGCACGAGGCCGACGTGATCGTGCACCTGGCGGGCGCGCTGCGGCCGCAGTATCCGAACACCTACCGCGCGGCCAACGTGCACACCACCCAGGCCGTGGCCCAGGCGCTGCGCCACGGGCGCGGCCGGCGCGTCCTCTTCCTGAGCTACGTGGGCGCGAGCGAGGCCTCGCGCAACGAGTACCTGCGCACGAAGGCGGAAGCGGAGCGCCTGCTCGCCGCGACCGGCAAGGAGGTCGTGGTCTTCCGCTGCACGCACATCATCGGACCACCGGCCTCGCCCGGCCCGTTCGCGGAGTCGCTGCTCGCGCGCCCGAACGGCCGGGTGACCGTCCTCGGCAGCGGCCGCCAGCTCGTGCAGCCCGTCTTCCTCGAGGACGTGACGGCGGCGCTGGCGGCGGCGATCGAGGGCGGCCCCGAGGGCACGTACGACCTGGCCGGGCCCGAGTGGATGCCGCTCGACGAGCTGGCCCTGCTGCTCAACCGCGGCCGGGACGTGCGCCTGCGCCACCTGCCGGCGCTCATCGCGCGCACGCTCGCCCGCGCCTGGCCGGCGCTGCCGCCGGCGCTGGTGGACGTCATCGTGCGCGACAGCGTCGGCGAGGCCGAGCCGGCGGCGGCCGCCTTCGGCCTGCGCCTCACCCGCCTGGGGGACATATGGAGCTGAGCACGGCCGGCCTCTTCGTGGTCGGCCTGAACCACCGCGCCGCGCCGGTCCACGTGCGCGAAGCGCTGGCCTTCGGGAGGGACACCCTCCGCGACGAGCTGCGCCGGCTGCGCGACGCCGCCGGGCTCGCGGAGGTCGTCGTCCTCTCCACCTGCAACCGCGTCGAGGTGTGGGGCGCGGGCGGGCCCGCCACCGTGGAGAACGTCGCCCAGGCGCTGCTCGCGCGCGGCCACCGGCCGTCCACGGACGCCGCGCTCCTCTACCGGCTGCGCGGCGAGGAGGCCCTGCGCCACCTGTTCCGCGTGCCGTGCGGCCTGGACTCGCTGGTGCTCGGCGAGCCGCAGATCCTGGGGCAGGTCAAGGAGGCCTACCGGGCCGCGGAGGAGGCGGGGACCACCGGGCCGTGCCTGTCGTCCGTGCGCAACCGCGCGCTCGCCGCCGCCAAGCGCGTGCGCACCGACACCGGGATCGGCCGCCACGCGGTGTCGGTGTCGCACGTCGCCGTCGAGCTGGCCATCAAGATCTTCGGGAAGGTGCGCGGCGTGCGCGTGATGGTGGTCGGCGCGGGCAAGATGTCGGGCCTGGCCGCGCGCCGCCTGGCCCGGGAGGGCGCGGACCTCACCGTGGTCGGCCGCACCGAGGCACGGGCGGCGGACCTGGCGGCGGCGCTCGGCGGCCGCGCGCTCGGCTTCCACCAGATGGTGGACGAGCTCGCCACCGCCGACGTCGTGCTCACCGGCACGGCGGCGCCGACCACGATCCTGCACGCGCCGGAGGTCGAGGTGGCGGCGCGCGCGCGCCGGGGCCGGCCGCTGTTCCTGATCGACATCGCGATCCCCCGCGACGTGGACCCCGCGGTGCGCGGCATCCCCGGCGTCTTCCTCTACGACCTCGACGACCTCAACGGGGTGGCCGCGGCGAACCTCCGCGAGCGGCAGCGCGAGGCCGGCGGCGCCGAGAAGCTCGTGGAGGAGGAGGTGCGCCGCCACCTCGACGACGAGCGCGCGAGGGGCGCGGTCCCGTCCGTCACCGAGCTGCGCCGCCGCGCCGAGGCGATCCGGCGCGCCGAGATCGAGAAGGCGCGGCGGCACATGGGCCCGCTGACTCCGGAGCAGGACCGGGCGCTCGAGGCCGTGAGCACCGCGATCGTGAACAAGCTGCTGCACGCGCCGACGGTGTGCCTCAAGGACGTGGCGCGGCAGGGCCTCTCCGCCGACCAGGCGGGCCTGCTGCGGCTCGCGCTGGGCCTCGGCGGCTGAGACGCCGCCCCGCGCGGGGCGGCGTCGCGATCGGAGATACGATCGCACATGTCCTCCGCCTGCCTTCTCTGCGCCGCCCTCGCCCTGGCGCCCGCGACCGGCGCGGACGCCTGGAGCGGCCCCGCGGCCGCCGAGGCGTTCGCGGCGGCCGACCGCACGTTCGACGAGTACCAGCTCGACGCCCACGTGCCGGGGCTCGTCTACGGGATCGTGGCCGACGGCCGGCTCGTCCACGTCCGCGCGCTCGGCGTCCAGGAGCTGGACGCGCGGCGGCCGGTCACGACGGCCACCCTGTTCCGGATCGCCTCGATGACCAAGGCGTTCACCGCGCTGGCGGCGCTGAAGCTGCGCGACGAGGGGCGCCTCGCGCTCGACACGCCCGCGCAGGCCTACCTGCCGGAGCTCCGCGGCTGGCGCTATCCCACGCAGGACTCGCGGGCGATCCGGGTGCGGGACCTCCTGAACCACACCGCCGGGTTCGTGACCGACGATCCCTGGGGAGACCGCCAGACGCCGCTGCCGGAGGACGCGTTCTCGCGGCTGCTGCAGGACGGCGTGCCGTTCACGCGCGCGCCGGGCAGCGCGATGGAGTACTCGAACCTCGGCTACGCGATGGTGGGACGGATCGTGGCCCAGGTCGCGAAGCAGGACTACCGCGCCTACGTCGAGACGGCGCTCCTGCGGCCTCTCGGCATGGCCGCGTCCGGCTTCGTGGTGGACGACTCGCCCCGCGAGCGCCGCGCCCTCGGGTACCGCTGGGAGGACGACGCGTGGCGGCGGGAGCCCGACCTCGCCCACGGCGCGTTCGGAGCGATGGGCGGGCTGCAGACGAGCGCGGAAGACTACGCGCGCTACGTGGCCTGGCTGCTCGCGGCGTGGCCGGCCCGCGACGCCGCGGACGACGGTCCGGTGAAGCGCTCGACCGTGCGCGAGCTGGCGGAGGGATCGAACTTCCCGCGCGTGAGGCCGCGCCCCGGGCGCAGCGGGGCGACCGCCTGCCGTCAGGCCGCGACGTACGGCATGGGCATGATCGCCGCTTCCGACTGCGACCTGGGGCTGACGCTCAGCCACGGCGGCGGCTATCCCGGCTACGGCTCCCACGTGCTGCTGCTGCCGGAGCACGGGGTGGGCGTCTTCGCCTTCGCGAACCGCACGTACGCGGGGCCGTCCGGCCCGGTGTGGGATGCGGCCGCCGCGCTGCACAAGGCCGGCCTGCTGAAGGCGCGGCCGGTGCCGGTCGGCGACGCGCTGGCCGCCGCCTATCGAGCGGCCGCCGACGTCTACGCGCGCGGCGACGTCGCCGCGGCCGCGGACCGGCTGGCGATGAACGTCCTGCTCGACCGGTCGGCCGAAGGCTGGGCGCGCGACCTGGCGCGCGTCCGCCGGGAGGTCGGCGAGTGCGAGACCACCTCGCCGCTGACGGCCACCGGGGAGCTCTCCGGGACCTTCACCTGGCGGTGCGCCCACGGGCGGGTCCAGGGGTCGCTGCTGCTCGCCCCGACCCGCCCGCCGGGCATCCAGAGGCTCGTCCTCGAGCCCGCATCGCCCTGACGACGGCGGCCGCGCCGCGCCTGCGGCGCGCGCCGCTCAGGAGGGCGGCCGCACGAGCAGCACGGGCACGTGGCTGCCGCGCACCACCTTGTCGGCCACGCTGCCGAGCGCGAGCCGGGCCAGGCCCGACCGCCCGTGGGTCGCCATCGCGATCAGGTCCGCCTTCTCGGCCTCGGCCGCGCGCAGCACCGCCGAGGCGACCGAGGTGGCGACCTCGACGCTCGCGCGCGCGCGCACGCCGGAGGCGGCGAGACCCGCCGCCGTCCGCTGGAGGTAGGCGCTCGCGCCCTGCTCCTGCTGCCGGAGCAGGTCCTCCTCCGGCACCGTGCTGGCCATGATCGCCCCTTCCGGGAGCCACACCGCGGCCCCGATCGGCCGTACGACCTCGAGCAGCACGATCTCCGCGCCCGCGAGCCGGGCCAGCGGGCCGGCGTGGCGCAGGATCGCCTCGCTCATGTCCGAGCCGTCGAGCGGGACGACGATGCGCTGCACCGTGGCGCGGCCGGCGGGATCGGGGCGGACCAGCAGCAGCGGCACCGGGCTCGCGCGCGCGAGCTCGTCCGCCACGCTGCCGAGCCAGGCCCGCTCGACGCCGCCGCGTCCGTGCGTGGTCAGCGCGATCAGCCAGGCCCCGGTCGCGCGTGCGTGGGCCGCCAGGGCCGCGGCGATCGGCCCGTCGAGCAGCGTGGTCCGGGCGGACAGGCCGGGGTCCAGCCGCCCACGCACCTTCTCCAGGTACGCCCGCTCGTGCTCGCGCCGCAGCGGGTGCATGTGCTCGTCGAGCACCGGAAGGCCCTCGACGTGGATCGGGTCCGCCGCGATCGGCACGTGCACGTGCACCAGCTCCAGGCCGGTCCCGGCCCGGCGCGCGAGGTCGCTCGCGAGCGGCAACGCCCGCTCGGCCAGCTCGGATCCGTCGAGGGGCACCACGATGGGACCAGCCGCGCCGCTCGTGCTCATCGGGCTCCTCCGCGTTGCTCGGACGGTGACACTCTAACCCGGCACGACGACCGCGCGGCCCCGGATCTCCCCGCGCCGCAGGCGCTCGTACGCCTCGGCCGCACGGTCGAGCGGGAACGTCTCGACCTCCAGCCGGATGCGGCCCGCATGCGCCAGCGCCACCAGCTCGATCAGCTCCGGGATCGTGCCCCAGTAGCTCGTGGCCGCCTGCGCGCCGTAGGGCAGGCCGAAGAAGCCGAAGGGCAGGCGGCCGCCGGCCAGGCCGATCAGGGCCAGCCGGCCCTCCGCGCGCAGCACGCTCGCGCCGAGCGCGAGCGTGTCGTCGCTGCCGACCACGTCGAGCACCAGCTCGGCGCCCAGCCTGGAGGTGGCCGCCCGGATCTCGTCGGCGGTTGCGCTCCCGGAGGCGAGCGCCGCGGACGCACCCAGGCCGAGCGCGGCCTCGAGACGGCCGCGGTCCTTGTCCACCGCGATCACGCGCGCCGGCGAGAGCGCGCGCAGGAGCTGCACCGCCATCTGCCCCAGCCCGCCCACGCCGATCACCACCGCGGTGGAGCCGGGCGCCAGCGCGGGCAGCGACGGCTTGATCGCGTGGTACGGGGTGAGCGCGGCGTCGCTGAGCGGCGCCGCCGGCACCGGGTCCAGCGAGCCCAGCGGCACGAGCAGGCGCGAGGACGGCACGAGCATGAACTCGGCCAGGCCGCCGTCGCGCCCCAGGCCGCCGCCGGCCGCGACGAGCTCGCCCGCGCGCTCGCAGTAGTTCTCGCGGCCGAGCCGGCACGGACGGCAGCGGCCGCAGCCCCACGGCCCGTAGACGAGCACCGCGTCGCCGGCACGCACGTCCTCTACGCCGGGCCCCACCTCCTCGACGCGGCCGGCGTTCTCGTGTCCGAGGGTGAAGGGCAGCGTCCAGGGGAGCTGTCCTTCGGGCCACTCCATCAGGTGCAGGTCGGAGTGGCACGCGCCGGCCGCGAGGATCCGGAGCAGCACCTGTCCGGGTCCCGGCCGGGGCACCGGCACCTGCTCGAGCCGCGCCGGTTGTGCCCACCGGCTGAGTCGCAGAGCCTTCATCAGCACCCCCCGGATGGGAAGAAGCAACGTCCGGGCCGTCCGGCGTCGCTCTTCGGCGCGCGTGTCGGCCTGGCGTGCCGCGCAGTTTCCGCGGGGCCGCACCCGCTTCCGGCAAGTCTTGCGCGAGCGGTCCGCGACGGACACGCGGATTTGCGGGTCCCGGTGGCAGCGCCCGTGGCATGCCGATTGGTTCCTGGATGTGCAGCGACCTCCGCCACCGGCCGCGATCGAGGAAGCCATGGACCTTTCGACGACCTACCTCGGGTTGAACCTCGCGCACCCGTTCGTCCCCGGGGCCTCCCCGCTGACCGACGAGATCGCCGTCGCCCGGCGGCTCGAGGACGCCGGCGCGCCCGCGGTGGTGATGCGCTCGCTGTTCGAGGAGCAGATCGCCCGCGAGCGCATCGACGCCTACGTCCACGCCCACCGCTACGGCGAGTCGTTCGCCGAGGCGCTCACCTACTTCCCGGCCCCGGAGCGGTTCACCTTCGGCCCCGAGGAGTACCTCGACCACGTGCGGCGCCTGAAGGACGCACTGGGGGTCCCGGTGATCGCCTCGGTCAACGGCACCACCCCCGGCGGGTGGCTCGACTACCCGAAGCTGATCCAGCAGGAGGGCGCCGACGCGATCGA